>NZ_JBAHZB010000139.1:0-7301 GCF_036697315.1 Alteromonas sp. 14N.309.X.WAT.G.H12 | reverse complement strand
CATCACAAACCGACACCAAAACATTATTCGCGCCACCAAAATCCTGCCGGTGCGCCATGTAGGTTTGCATGTATGTATGATTTAGCGGGACATTTTTTTCAAATCCTGCATCTAGGCGCATCATAGAGGCCTGGAAACCGAGATAAACCGTTGCCATGAGAAAGATAGCTATAACAATTTTTCGATAGCCGAAAATGAGTCTTTCAATCACTGTAGTAAAACTTGACATATTGGTCGCTTAATCCATTTTCAATTGCTTAATACCCTTGGCAGAAACCGCAATAATTTTGTCTTTAAATCTGACGGCATTGACTATGCTGGCTTTGTCATCGAGCTGATAAGAAGAAAGGTTTTGGGGTACCTGACAGTCTTCCTGGCCTCCCCAACCTGAGAACGCTTGGGTTTGTAAAGGACGAGAAAGGCTAACCACATAACCATTATTTGCTAAAATCAATACCTTGTTTGTTGTTGTGGGTAAAATCGCATTAAACGACACCGCCATGCAGGTAGGGACGGACTGCCAATTTTGGCCATCCTTTTGTATAAAAGTATGGCCGCGAAGGCCTACAATCATAAGGGTATGATCATCAAGGGCGGTAATATTTAAAAACGACCCTTCATAACCGGTATCCATCCGTTGCCAGATTTTGCCTTCATCAGTACTTTTAGCCACCAGACCCGCTTCACCCACGAGGTATAATGCATCATGTGTACGATATAACTTGTTTAAGTGCGGCAATATGGCGCTAAGTTCTTCGTCATAATATTCGGGAGTTTCTTCTTTAACTTCGTTGAGGTATTCCTGATCGTAAGGATGCAACAAGGTGGCGTGCAATTCCTGCGTCCAGGTTTCCCCGCCATTTGTTGTACGGAAAAAAAGCCCGTAAGCCCCAATGGCAATTCCCTGCTGATGATCGAAAAAAAGGACATCTAAGAAAGGTTTCTCTAGATCTGGGGCTTCCATCTGTATGACCCAGTGTTTCCCCCGGTCATTAGAATGCAAAATGGTAGCATCATGGCCCACCGCCCAGACCTCATCCCCCACGGTGGTAACAGAGGTGAGGGTCACCGTTGTTGGCACCGCTTGTTGTGTATAGCTAACGCCATCTACCGAGGTCAGTATATGTCCCCGTTCACCCACTATCACAAGGTAATCGTCCGATGTGCTAGCCACATCCAAGAGTACGGAATGTTCAACCTGCGGCGCCATAAAGGCTTCTTGCGCCTTTACTGGCATGATTGCTGACAACACGACTATCGCCGCCAGAACTGTCTTCATAAATTATGCCTAACTTCGTTATTGTCTTTAAATGAAAAACGGCTGGCAAAGCCAGCCGTATATACCTGTGAACTACCGGCCTTCACGTCTTAATGCTTGGGAGGTAAATTCCCGCTCACGAGGACGAATGGTAAAGTCGTACATTTTTTCTTCGTTGTCTAAACCAATGGCAAGATAACGGCGGGAGTTTAGGTCGTGATAAACATCCAGGGTTGACCATTGAGTGGGAACGTCATAATAGTTAATGCCGTAGGCAAAGGCGACACGGTATAGTTCATCGTTTTTATCATACATATCCGCTTCTTGGATCTGCCAACTGTCTTCATCAATGAAGAAAACCCGTTTTTGATAAATATGACGCAGTCCTTCTTTAAGGTTTGCTTCTACCACCCATACGCGGTGCTTCTCCCAACGGGTAAGATCTGGGTTGATATGGTTAGGCTTTAAAATGTCATCGTAACTTATCTCATCGCTATGTAACGCATAGCTATTGTAAGCAACGTACATTTCTTTTTTGCCCTTTAACGTCCAGTCGTAACGATCGGGTGAGCCATTGTACATATCAAAATCGTCGGTGGTTCTTAGACCGTCAGACTCTGTTCCTGGTGTATCATAGGCAATTTGAGGCACCCGGTTTAACCGTTTACGTCCGGTATTATATTTCCACGCTTCACGGGGCTCTTTGACCTGATCAACGGTTTCTTTTACCAGCAAAATATCACCGGCAAGACGCGCAGGTTCAGTAATTTTCTGTTTAAAGAAAAACAGGATGTTTTCTTCTTCTAAATCTTCCGGTTTGGCGTTTTCATTAGAATATTTAATTAATAACTTTTCATCAAAACCAATGCGGGTGTAGTTTCCTGAAGACGTCACCGCTGCCTGACCACCAAACCGTTGCACGGCCTCACCCCGATAGCGCAAAATATGGTTCCAAATGGCTTCAAGACCGTTTTGTGGAATGGGAAATGGGATCCCCGTTGCCGCGCCCTTGATACCATTTCCGGATTCAATTAATTCAGCCCGGGTGGCATTGGCTTTGGTCGCATCATAGACAAACTGTGGGTTTGACGCTGAACGGCGTGTTTGGTAAACCGGCATACGATAGGTGTCGGAATACATTTCAAACAACTTTTTTTGCCCTTCAGACAAAAACTCGCTGTATTGTTGATAATTCTCCCCGGTGATCTCAAACAGTACTTTGTCTTCTGGGAAGGGATCTGGGTGGTGATCGCCTGGGGAATAATTTTCAGGTGGCGTAGTGATGCCGCCCGTATAAGCCGGAATGCTGCCATCAGCATTCCCTGCCACTTCGCCACCGAGGGGCGTAAGTGTTTTACCGAGAGTATCGGCCTCTTGTTGTGACACTTTTGCCCAAACTGCGGAAGCTGAAAATGTCAGCGCCACTGCGGCGGCGATAAGACTTGCTTTGCGTAACATACGATACCCCTTAAATCGAATACTTGATATTGAAAGACACAAAATCACGGTCAGACAATTGATTACTATTGCCAACGCCCCCCCAAAATGCGCTGTATGACGCGGTGGCAGACCAGCTACTCAAATAGTTAAACGTCACGGCGAGGCTCGCTGATTTTGAACCTTCTAAAAATACATACAGTGGATCCGGTGTGGTGCCATTCACATCATGGGAAAACGTCGCCCGTGTTTGTACATTTACGCCGGCGAAAACGTTATTGAAATCAGCCAAGGCTAAAATGCGGTAACCCCACGCATCCTCGGTGGCAAAGGGGTTAGTTTCCGGCCCATTTGATAATGCGGTAAGCAGACCTTCGCGGGAATTTCCATCGGCAGTGGGCTCTATGGAGCCGGATCTGCCTGTGCCCGGCGCATTTAAGCGCACCACACTCGGATCAGGAAAATCCACAATATTCACGTAACCCACTTCACCGAGTACGATGAGGTTATCTGTGCCTAATGCCGGCCCGAACACTTGTGACAAGGTAAACTGCGCCTGATAAGTATCTGAGAAAACATACCCTTGTGCTGTCTCACCGGGTCCAACACCGCGATCTATATTGTTTAACTGTGAAATACCATCCAGTTCTGGGCTGATTCCGGCATTCGCCAATTGTTCAGGCATCCCCATATAGAGTAGTTCAACATCGTCAATTTGCAGGGGTTCATCCATGCGGTAGGCAAATTCACCGGCAAGTGCCCAACTACCAATATTGGTATTAAAACTTAAGCCAAAGAGTTTGATATCTTCTGGATAATAAAAACGGGCTTCAGTGAAGGCATCTAAGTTAGTTACGTTGTCTTTGGTAATGGTATTTTGTGCAAGGTACGCCAAATCTGTTGCAATGCCGGTATCTGTGAAATCTGAGGTGATACCCGAAATCAATGGGCGCTGACTGTGGTAGTTAATATGGTAAAAACTCAGTTCACTGTCATACAGCATTTCCGAAAGCCAGGTAACACGAATACCGTATTGACCTTGATCATCGGCATCTTCGTGGGCCGAATCAGAAAACCCTCTTAACGCAACCTTGGTTGGATAGGCCAGATAGGCTTGGGCAATGGTGGTTTGATCGCCGCCGGCTCTTAGCGCGTCCCCTAGGCCATTAAGGGATGATAATAGAAATTCAAGATCGATATCGGGGTTGCCGGTAAAGCCAAGTTGGATATTGTTTGCCTGCCCGCCTTCGCCAACAAAATCATTGGTGGCAAAATAGCTGCCCGCTACAGGCAACCAACTGCGTTCCCATTCGTATTGATAATAGGCTGAAACGCTAACGGTATCGGTAATACCTAAAGAGGCATAGACCATTCCCACAGGGATAAAGACTTCTTTTAATTCAGCCCCCGGAGCCCGCGCCCGGTTTACATCCACCGGATTGGTGGTGTTGATACCGTGTTGAATGAAAGTACTCTCCCCCCAACTGATGACCTGATCACCAATGCGTACGGATAAGGGCTTGTCATCTATCCAAAAATCACCGTAAAAATAGGCATCGAGAATACGAAAGTCTTTACACAAAAGCGCTTCAGCACTTGATGATGCGCACAGATCGTGAGAATTACCCGTTATTGGATTGGCAGCACCATGTTCCTTACCACTTTGCTCGAAATCGTAAAACCAAAAAGCTCGGGTAAAGAAACCATAGTCACCCAAATTGATATCTAGATCGTGATTACCGGTTACCTGTGTTGAAAAGGCTTTGCCTGAATCATGAGATAAATTACCTAAATCGCCGTTTGAAGAATAATTTCCGTCGGCCAAAGACCAAACATCTGCAGATTGATATTTCACATTGGTTGCTGCATTGTAGCCTGACCAGTCAAACTGTGGATGATTGCTGTTACCAATTAAATTGAAATCTCTGTCTTCCACGCGAATGCTAGTGGCCAGCGTGAAAGTGGAGTCAAGGGATACCGAAACATCACCAAAATCCCAGTTTGCACCAAGTGTCGGTGAGGACGTGCTTATAAGGGTGGCAATACCTATGGCAAGTGATGATTTGTTAAAGCGATTCTGCCTATTTATCATTTTTATACTCCTGATCCAACCCAATAACATTCGATGGATTGCTAAAAACGTGTGCCCAACTACTGTTGTTTACAAAATGATTACATCATTTTCATACTTACGCAAGAACTAATCGTACCAGTTCACCTAATTAATAAGGCAAACAGTTTCAACAGTTTATTAGACAAAAGTATAGTAGTGATTATTTTTTAAGCAATTTTAGCGCACTCTTTCGAAAGATTTAATCTTGCGCTCGGCAGAAATAATCATGCGAAAGCGTCCATGGATCCCGCGACTATCTATGAAGGGACGTAAACGGACAAATGGGACTTGTATGCGAAGGCCGGATTCGGCGATCAGGACCACGCTTTGCCAGGCACTTTGATAAAGTGCCTGGCAGTGTGAGTAAGGAATGGAAAGAGTAAAAAAGTAGGTTTTATCAGTGGGATTCACGATTCTCATAAGCCAGACTTTTGCTGACTTTCTCAAAGACATCCTTGCTCAAGGCTTTATGATCTAAAAGGCGATTTAATTGCTTTTTCATCAATGCTTGATGGCTAGGATCGTATTGCTGCCACTGTGTCAGTGGTGTGACAATGCGTGCGGCGACCTGGGGGTTTTGTTTGTCAAGTTCGATAAGATAATCGGTGACAAATTGGTAACCACTGCCGTCCAATTTATGGAAGCCCGATGCATTGTAAAATGCAAAGCTGCCAATAAGTGAACGTACGCGATTTGGATTACCCATGGTAAATTGCGGATGGGCTTTTAACATTGTTATGTGGGCTAAAATGTCATCACGATGGGTGGTGGCGTGCAATGCAAACCACTTATCCAACACCAGGGGATCCTGTCGCCATTTTTGCTCAAATTGGGTCATGAGTTTCTCAAATAGCCCGTCGGCTTTAATTTGACCCGCTTTAAGGGCGCCCAGCGTATCCGTCATGTTATCGGCGTTATTAAAATGCGCCTCTATCAGGGCATTCCCATCGGGCGTACGCGCTAATAAACCAAGAATAACGTTTTTACAACGACGGGCATTCACTTGTTGTTGGGTATAGTGGTAATCCCCAACAGAAATGCCCTGCCATATCGTGGTAAGTACCGGTGCCATTTGGGTGGCAAATTGCTGAGCAAAGGCCTCTCGTGCATCCACAAGGGTTTGTACATGAATGGCACTTCTGCTTTGGCATAAGGTTTCAAAGCTGGGAATTGACAGGCATTCCGCTAACAACTCATGGTTATGTTTTTCTTGCTCAAAGACTTCGGCCAGTGAAGACCAAACCTCTGCGGGGATCTCAGCCTGTTGTTCTAATTGACGAACACACCAATCGTACAGAGATTGTATGGCGTCCCAGCGATTAAAAGCATCGCTGGCGCATTTAAATACGCGGATCCACTCTGCCACAGAAAGTGGATTATCCACTTTAACTGGGGCGGAAAAATTACCCAGTATTACAGGGATCGTTGACTCAGGAACATGGGAAAATGTCATCGACAGGGAGGGTTTATCGAGGATAACCAACCCATCGTTAATCAATCCTTCCTGGTCTACATAATGTTGACCTTCATTGTCCACACACTCAAATGCCACTGGGATATACAGGGCTTCTTTGGTGGCTTGATCCGCCGTAGGCGGTGTGTGCTGTGACAAGGTTACATGCAAGGTTTTGTTTTGCTTATCGTAAATACGTTCAACACTGATAATGGGCGTCCCCGACTGACTATACCATTTGGCAAAGTGAGTGAGATCTTTATCTGTTGCGGTTTCCATGGCGGCAACAAAATCATCACAGGTAACCGCTTGACCATCATGACGTCGGAAATACTCATCCATCCCTTTGCGAAAGCCATCCTTCCCTAACAAGGTATGCATCATGCGTATGACTTCAGCCCCTTTGTCGTAAACTGTCACCGTATAGAAATTATTCATTTCTATGACTTCATCGGGACGAATGGGGTGACTCATGGCGCTAGCATCTTCAGCAAATTGATGTTCCCGCATAACGCGAACGTGTTTAATTCGATTGCTTAACGACGAGGTCATATCAGCGCTAAACTGTTGATCGCGAAAGACTGTTAACCCTTCTTTAAGGCTAAGCTGGAACCAGTCTCGACAAGTGACACGGTTGCCCGTCCAGTTGTGGAAATATTCGTGGGCAATGACGGATTCCACATTGAAGAAATCTTCATCCGTAGCGGAATTCTGATCCGCCAATACAAACTTGCTGTTGAAAATATTGAGTCCTTTGTTCTCCATGGCCCCCATATTGAAGAAATCCACGGCTACGATCATGTAAATATCTAAATCGTATTCAAGACCAAAGGTCTCTTCATCCCATTTCATGGCACGTTTCAAGGAGGCTAAAGCAAAGTCGCCCTGACTTTGTTTTCCCTTATCCACGTAAAGCTCTAATTTAACCTCACGACCACTGGTGGTTGTATAACTATCTTCCAGCAAATCGAATTCACCGGCCACCAAGGCAAATAAGTAACAAGGTTTAGGATGAGGATCCTGCCAGGATACCCAGTGTG
>NZ_JBAHZB010000138.1:0-7430 GCF_036697315.1 Alteromonas sp. 14N.309.X.WAT.G.H12 | reverse complement strand
TAACAATTACTTACGTTATCTGCTATAACAACTTCTTAGTGGTCCGTTTGACGTTCCCCGTCGAAGTGGTGCGCATTTTAGGGAATTCCCTAGAAAGGTCAACAGGGAAAGTTGAAATAATTGCGTTTTGTTGTTTGAATGCTTATTTTGCAAACAAACCACTCAAAAAACATACAACTTGAACTAATTGTGAATAGATATATTCATATATAAGAACAATAATAAAGTCCTAGGTGGACAAATAACCAACAGAGGGTGGAGTATGTCTCCGAAAATTTGCTTGCGCTTTTTCGTAGTAGCAATGTGTTTCCCTACAATGTGTTTAGCTACAACGAATAACGAATCAGAAAAAAACGATGAGTATCAGGTACAGTTTTTAAAGCGCCAGGTCGATCAAAACATGTCAATTGGTCGAGCGATACGATCCATTGCCAGTCATTACCCTCAAGATGTTGTATCAATAGTGGACGTTGCACTCGATACTTATCCCGATAAATACCGTGAAATTATTTTTGCAGCAATTTCTGCACAACCGGCTTCAACGGAAGACATTGTTAGAATAGCTATCGAAAAAGATGTAGGTAGTTGCCCGTCTATTGTTGAACTCGCCATTCAAGCAGAACCCAGCTATGTGGACTTTGTTGTTCAGGCTGCCGCCAACGCAACACCAGACGAATTAGACGATATAGTACGTATTGCGGTTCAAACCGAGCCCGACTCGGCGGATCGCATTGTACAAACGTTGTCGCAGGAGCACCCCAATAAGCTAGTGCAGATTATGTCTACCGCGTTGCATGCGGTACCGTATGTGGGCGAATATGTTGTTGATGCGCTATTAGCGGTATTTCCGGGCCAATCCGATGAAGTAGTAACTACCGCGCTAAAAGAGACATCAGCAGAAAAAGAACAGGCTATGCGTATATTACAAACAGCCCAAAGCTATGGCGTCACTGATGCAAAATTAAAAGAGTATGGAGAAGCCGCTGGACTTACTGAATCACAAATCGCTCTGGTGATTAGTAACTAGTTCCCCCATTTCATCCTGCTCGGCGATTAATGGTAAGTAACTTTAACGTATTAAAGTTACTCCCCTTCCCCTTTAATTGAAAAGTTTTCTCGTTTTAGCGTGAGATTCGGACTATAAGCTGGATCATGGGCTATAACATCTGCCCACGTTGTTTGTAAGTAGGTAAGTTCTCGTTGAAACCGGGCGGCTTTTTCAGGTGCTATGTCTAGCCCTCGGCTCACCGACTCGTGGTGGTAAAGTTCAGCCTCAGCACAGTACACGTTTCTAACTCCAGTTTCTTGTACTCGAAGACAAAAATCCACATCGTTAAACGCTACCGTAAGATCTTTTTCATTTAAGCCCCCTACGGCGTTAAATAGTGATTTTTTCACTAACAAACACGCTGCGGTAACTGCACTGTAGTTCTGGGTGGCAATTAAACGTTTCATATAGCCAGGATGATAGCGAGGGAAGTATTTATGGGCATGCCCTGCTCCTCCACCATACCCCATCACAACTCCGGCATGCTGTACGCGACCATCGGAATAAAGCAACTTGGCCCCAACACACCCCACATCATCACGCACCGCATGACCGACCATAAAAGTCAGCCAATCCGGCTTAATCACTTCAATATCATTATTTACCAACCCGACTATGTCGCCGTTTGCGTGCGCCACGCCAAAGTTGTTAATGGCCGAATAATTAAATGGCCCCGGATAAGACAACACACGAATGTTTTCAACTTGCTTTAGGGTATCGAAATAAGCCAGGCTTTGTGGCTCATCAGAGCCGTTATCAATAAGAAGGATCTCGTAGTTTTTATAACTGGTTTTGTTCTGTATCGATTCGATACACGCTTTCACCAGATCTTTGGCGTTTTTGGTGGGAATAATTAATGACACCAACGGATTTTCCGCTACCGGCCATTGTACATGATTAACCTGCAAGGCCTCGTTATAGGCTAACGCCGCTGGGGTGTAGTTAGCTAGCACCTTCGCCACATCATTTAAACCCGCTTTAATATGCGTAGTTTGTGTTGATCTATGCACCAGCGTATAGGGTACGTGCCCTATGGAAATTGCTGGGCGTAACAAGGCTAATTCAGCCACAACACCGGAAATGGTTTGCACATCGGTATTACGCACCTGTGCTAAGGCTACCACTGTCACTAGCACGCCAGTATCGATATAAGCGGTAGAATAAAGCAGTTCTGGGTTCCAATCCGGTAAAAAATGGGGAGCGCTTAGCTTACCTTGCTTGTCGCGCATATCGGTATCGCAATAAACGAGAGGATCGGTGCTCAATGCTTGGAAAAGTAACTTTAAGGCATGTTGATGTAATGTATCGCCAGCGTTTAGCAATAAAACAGGCGCGCCCTTATCCAAACGATCTATGGCACCGCTAAGTCGGCTTGCCTGCTGCACACCGGTGCGAGGGCCGCTTTCCCCTACCACAATGACCTTTAAAGATGACAAGCCTTGGCGCGACAACGCCCCGAGCGTAACTTCCACACCGCCATTACCCACAATGATCACTTGCAAGGCGTCGGGCGCCGCATAACCACTTGCGAGTGTGTTGAGTGTATGTTCTTGCTGCTGCTGATATTTGCCATACATTGCCATCAGCTTTTTTTTGCTGGGAAAGCCGTAGAACAAGCCGGAACGCTGCAAAGATTTACTATAAAACTCGGTGAGCTTGTGATTACTTTTGAGTTTATTTTTGATGGTGAGCGGCAACAGGCCTATGGCCCCTTTCACCGTTAGCATAGCAATCTTCTTCATACCGCGAGATGTTCCTCAACTATTCAACAAAAAGGCCGCTGTAATAGCGGCCTTAAAAGTGTAACACGGTTTAACGGCGGGATTTAACTTCCTGTGCCTAAACGCTCGCCTTGATAACTACCGTCAAGCACGGCTTTCCACCAAGTTTCGTTATTCAAATACCATTCTACGGTTTTACGAATGCCACTTTCGAAGGTTTCTTGCGGTGTCCACCCTAATTCACGCTGAATTTTTGAAGCATCGATGGCATAGCGCATGTCATGACCTGGCCGATCTTCTACATAGGTAATTTGGTCTGCGTAGGGGCTATCTTTAGGCTTAACGTCATCTAAAATACAACAAATGGTTTTCACCACGTCGATATTCTGCTTTTCGTTATGCCCACCAATGTTATAGGTTTCGCCAATTTTGCCCTGTAAAGCCACCAGCACTAACGCCCGAGCGTGATCTTCCACATACAACCAATCGCGAATTTGATTGCCTTTACCATAAACCGGTAAGGGTTTACCGGCGAGGGCGTTTAAAATCACCAAAGGAATGAGCTTTTCAGGGAAATGATAAGGCCCGTAGTTATTGGAACAATTGGTTACCAAGGTGGGCAGTTTATAGGTACGTAGCCATGAACGGACCAGTTGATCGGAACTGGCTTTACTGGCCGAATAGGGCGAGCTAGGCGCATAAGGCGTAGTTTCGGTAAACAGCGGTAGTTCCGTACCTGGCGCCACATCATCTGGATGAGGCAAATCGCCATACACTTCATCGGTGGAAATGTGATGAAACTTAAACCCTGCTTTTTTATCACCCTCTAAGGACGACCAATAAGCCCGAGCCTGCTCAAGTAATGTGTAAGTACCTACTACGTTAGTTTGAATGAACTCCCCAGGACCATCAATGGAGCGATCAACATGAGATTCTGCGGCCAAATGCATAATAATATCGGGCTGCCAGGTGGTAAAAACCCGTTTTATTTCGTCAGCATCGCAAATATCCACCTTTTCAAAATGGTAACGCTCGCTATTAGAAACCGGCGCAAGAGATTCTAAATTTCCCGCATAGGTGAGTTTATCGACGTTTATCACCTTGTGATCGGTGTCGTTAATAAGGTGTCGTACCACGGCCGAGCCAATAAACCCTGCCCCACCTGTGACTAATATTGTTTTGCTCATTGTTGTTAACTCTATTTTAAGCTTTTAGTTCGTCCATCATCGCTGACAGCTGTGTGCGCCAATGGGCAGGATGAAGGGAAGAGAATGTGTCGCGGGTTAGGGTTTTATCTAACACACTATAATGAGGGCGTTTTGCCGGCGTTGGATATTGTGAAGAAGGAATGGGCTTTACCGGAACGGCATTTTCCAATAGCCCCTTTTCTATGCCTAACTCTTGAATAGCTAAGGCAAAGTCATACCAACTACAAACGCCTTCGTCTGTCCAGTGGTAAACCCCGTTGGTTTTGTTTTGCGCCGCATAGACACAAGCTTCAGCAAGCCCTTTTGCCCACGTTGGTGTGCCCACTTGGTCGTCAATTACCCCTAGCTGAGGTTTTTCGGCCATTAAGCGCAGCATGGTTTTCACAAAGTTATTGCCATGCGACGAATACACCCAAGCGGTGCGGATAAGACAACTGGCCTCGGGCAATGTTTGAAGCAGGGCTTTTTCGCCGTCGGCTTTGGTTTTGCCGTAAACCCCCTGGGGTTCAATGGCATCGTCCACCGTATATGGAGACCCTTTGCTACCGTTAAACACGTAATCGGTAGACACATGCACCAAAAACACGCCCGCTTTTTTACAATACGAAGCCAGATTCGCCACCCCTTGAGTATTGATCAGCGCAGCGGCCTTTTCATCACTCTCGGCCTTATCCACCGCCGTGTAAGCCGAGGCATTGATAATGGCATCGGGTTGTATGGTATCCAATACAGATGTTAAAGCGGAAAGATCTGTAATATCAATATCATCACGCCCAAAGCAGGTAACCTTGTTACCCAATAACCGCTGTAGCTCGAAAGACAATTGTCCCGACTTACCAATTACCACCATGTTCATAGTCAGTCCTTAGAACGTTGGGGCGTCTGAAAACGCCAATCCGTCAGCATCTTTGGCTGATAACGCAGGCGCTTGCCCATTCACCAGAGGCCAGTTGATGCCAATGGTTGGATCGTCGTACTTGATACTCACTTCCGATTCTGGATGATAATAATCTGTGCATTTATACACAAATTCGGCCGACTCACTGGTAACGTAAAAGCCATGAGCAAACCCAGCAGGTACCCAAAGCTGACGCTTATTTTCAGCGTTTAACAGCACACCTACCCATTTGCCAAAGGTGGGCGAACTTTTGCGCATGTCTACCGCAACATCGAATACTTCACCACTTACCACACGTACCAATTTACCTTGGGTGTGTTCAAGCTGATAGTGTAGGCCACGCAAAATGCCCTGCTTAGATTTTGAATGGTTGTCTTGCACAAAATCCACGTCTGCGCATTCTTTCTTAAACCAATCGGTGCGAAAGGTTTCCATAAAAAAACCACGTTCGTCACCGAAGACACGTGGCTCTATAACTTTAACATCAGGGATGTCAGTTTGAATAACTTGCATTAATTTTCTATTCCAATGTGTTATACGCGACCGCTTATTTTGATCGCCACACCCCATATAGAGGTGGTGACTAGGACATCGCGGGACTACTTCACCCGGTCGTTGATCACTTTTAACAAGTACGTGCCATAACCGCTTTTAACGAGCGGTGTGGCTAGCTTTTCAAGTTGCTGGGCATCAATATACCCCATTCGATAGGCCACTTCTTCAGGGCAGCAAATTTTTAAGCCTTGGCGTTTTTCTATAGCAGCCACAAAGTTTGCCGCATCCAGCAGACTATCGAGAGTGCCGGTATCCAGCCAAGCCGAACCCCGCCCCATCAACTCTACTTTTAACGAACCATCGTGCAAATACATTGTATTTAAGTCTGTAATTTCAAGCTCGCCACGGGGCGATGGTTTCACCTCTTTGGCAAAATCCACCACGCGATTGTCGTAGTAATATAAACCGGTGACGGCATAATTCGACTTCGCTACTTTGGGCTTTTCTTCAATGGACAGGGCATTCCAGTCGTCATCAAAATCCACCACACCATAACGTTCAGGATCGGTTACATGGTAGCCAAACACGGTGGCGCCATGCTCTTGCCCGTATGCCTTAGTTAAAGACTGGCGTAAATCATGACCATAATAGATGTTATCACCCAAAATGAGCGTACAGGCATCGTTACCAATAAATTGCTCACCAATAAGAAAGGCTTGAGCCAAACCATCAGGGGAAGGTTGTGCCGCGTATTGCACGTTAATGCCTAGCTCACTGCCATCACCGATAAGCTCGATAAAGCGATGCTGTTCTTGTGGCGTTGTAATGATAAGAATATCTTTGATGCCCGACATCATCAAAGTGGCAAGCGGATAGTAAATCATCGGTTTGTCGTACACAGGCATTAATTGCTTGCTAACAACCTTAGTTAATGGATGAAGGCGAGAGCCTGATCCACCGGCTAGTATTATTCCTTTTCTCATTTTTTTGCCTTCTCAATTGTCTTGGTATTTACTCTCTCACAAAGAACTTACGATATATTACCGAGGCCTGTTTAACACTTCTTTTATCAGCGCATACTCAGATTCGAACATTTGTCGATAATTAGCGATGTAGGACGGTAACTCAATACTGGAATCAAATTTTTGTTTAGGCACTTGGACATATCCTGTAGCGAGTGCCGAAAATATTTTAAATTCTTTATCGAAATTAGACACTAAACCTACAAAGTCAAACTCTTCAAACTTAATGTTCGCAAAGTAATTTTCATATGCAAAAATCTGTTTTCGCCACTTGGGGTTCTTCACAAAACCATCAAATATTTCATCCGTTGCCTTAACACCCTTATCGAAATATTGGCGCTTAAGCTCATCATATATGGATTTGGGTGCTTTATGTTCCACTATCATATTAAAAAGCAGCCATATCCGTTCCAAAGGATCTCTTACCCAAACCGCATGTCTGGCATTTGGATAATAAATTTTTTGGTTTGGATGAGGACTAAAATGACCGTGGATGATCTTCACCCCACCATCAACATGGAGTAATTCTCCACGAGTTAATGCGGCAGATCCGGTGTTTTGGTATGCGGGGTGAATGGTGTCTTTCCCCCATAAAGATTGATACTCCGCCAGCAGGGTATTTTCAATAACTTTAGGAATATGATGGGATAGCCACTGTACGCCTGTATATACACTCTTTTCCTTGCGTGCATTTGTTTCCAAGGGCTGGTTATCATTGCGATTAACAAAAGGCGCAGGTATCGTTTTAACTTTTTTAGCAGTCGGCCTAGCTGTACTATCGCTGGGTGTATTTTTTACAGGTTTGTTAGTCTGCCTGCTAAGCACTTTGCGAATAATAGAAATACGATTTGCACTGGCACCACTTGAAATGGCATTTTGCTCTGCGAATATTGCTAACAGAAAAGCAACTTCGGGGTTAAGTGTTACCCATGATAACAGCATCGACTCAAACAATTCATCATCCAATGATTGAGACAAGCTAACTGGAGCTGCGGCCTCTTTTGCCGCAGAGAGAAGCCTCTTCCCCTGCTCAACATC
>NZ_JBAHZB010000137.1:0-7503 GCF_036697315.1 Alteromonas sp. 14N.309.X.WAT.G.H12 | reverse complement strand
CCTTGGATATCTGGGCCTGTAGGAATTCGACCTTGATTATCGCCCGCTAAAAGATCGGCAATACCGTGAATATAATCGGCTCTACCAGGTACCGGAGGACACAGATAACCCGCAGGAATATCCCAATGCGTTACATGGTAATAATAAGCCAGCAAGGCAGCATTTAAGGTTTTTACCGCTCTGGGATCGGCAAAATCAATACTCAACTTACCACTTTTTGCTTTCACCAAATAAGAAGCAAGTGCGGGATAGGTCTGGCAAAGCTTGGCCATGGGATAGCCATTTTTATGAAGGTTTCTTGGGTGCATTTACGTTTACTTAGCGCTGAATACGTAAAGAATATCATTGATAGGGAAAACTTAGCAGTACTCGGTAATCCATCACAGAAAAAAAAGGCCAAGTGAAAATTTGGCCTTTTAACTAAAAATTATCTTAGTGACGACGTCTTAACCCAAGCATTACCCCGATACCACTTAAAAACAGGATCGCACTAAAAGGTTCATCAACACTGGTGGTAGGCGGGTTATTCACACCGCCATCGTTATCGGTGTAAACCCCGGTTAAGTTACTTAAAAACACACCGCTGTCAAAAATGGAATCCGAGGTATCCGCAATAGCAATTTTGAGGGTATGCTCCGTTAACGTCTCATCAATCAAGCCGACCAAATTTAGGTTCGTACTAAAACCGTCGTATTCAATATCAAATAACCCCGCAGCATTATCGATAAAGTTACCCGCATTGGCACCTTGTACAAAAGACACTAAACTTCCATCAGGAAAGAACGCATAGTTAGTGCCGTCCACAAAAACACCGAAGACATCCGTTACTGCCTGGTCCGGAAATTCATCACTACCAAAAATAAAATCCAGGGAAATGGCATTGAAACCCGCATCTAAGGTAAAATCGAATTCGATGTAATTCACATCATTGGTGACACTACTTGGTGCGCCTGCGGTTAATAACAGATCGCTAAGATCCGCATCACCGCCGGTTGCTGGGGTAAACGGATCAAAACTGGTATCCGTATTGGTGTCCGGTATATTCGCTGTACCGCTCGTTAACGCCACACCTTGCCCCATGGAAACCGTAGTGGCGCCATCGGTGATGTTTACCCCCGAGAAAATACCGGATTGGGCAGTATCGCTATCAATACCATCGCCAATGGCACCCACAAAGGTTTCGCTACCTGACACGATATTCACTCCCGCCCCTGGTACGATCAAAGAACTGGTAATATCCGAAATTGCATCATCACCGGTTTCGATGAGATCAAGTCCCAACAACCCCGCATTTGCATTCAGCGATGAGGCCAAGAACAGCGTAAAGCCCAGTTTGTATATTTTCATTTCAATAGTCCTATTTTAAAATTTACTTGTCCGTGAAATCTCAATGAAATGACTACAGCATGAGAACCGCCCTACTGCGTAAGCATATTAAAGACCAGTTTTTCAACTTAGAAGAAAATCAGAACCTTACCATTAATCCTCAGTTCACCGCCCCACAGACTGTAAAGGTTATTGACACTAACCAGTTACTAAAGTAACGAAAACTCAGTTTTTTTTACTAACTAAACCCTGGACTGTTTGAACATACGTGGTTTAGCCATGCCCAGCGAAAATGAGGTAAGAACAAGGCAAGAAACCGTGCATTGGGTAATGATGGGCACAAACATCACACAGATTAACTTGCTGCATTCCTTGCTAAACCCCAACCCTCTGCTATAAGTACTATGAAGCTAAACTTAAAATTATTCTTTAAAACCTTGCGTTTCATCCCATACATCAGCGCATTCGCACCTTAGAGCATATCAGTAGATGAATTCAAACAGCAGTGGGATAAAAAGCGCTCTTCCTTTCTTAACCATTATATTTGTAATATTTTCCCTGGTTTTGATTTGGAGCTTTTTTACTCTGACCCATAGTAATTATTTTCATCAATTGAATATGCGTCATTTTAAATATGTGAATGACTTAAATGCCATAATGTCATCCCCCATAAAATCATTTCCCACAAATACACCATTAATCATTGACGATATCCGTCATTCCATCGTCAAGATTAGGCAACAACCAATAGAATGTTTAGAGAATATAGGCAGTACGGATCGCCTACTCATGCGACTAATTAATACGGATAGCATCATTACGATCTGTGAAAATGACCTAAATAGCGCCAACCAGGCATTAGCAGCAATAACACAATACGAAATGGGAGTGATTAACGAACAAAGGCTTCATAGCCTGCTGACCCGCGCCTTGGTAGACTTTGGCCAAAATTCAACAAATTTTGAAGTTCCCGTTGAAAAAACGGTGCAATTTGTCGCCCAAATTACCATTTGGATCATCATTTTTTCGTCTATTATTGTCTTAGCATTTACTATTTATCTGTCTCAAGCCGTCTCTGTTGTACTCACAAACCGAGAGACAACAATGAAGGCTCTTGTTGAAAGTGAAAAACGAAACAAAACCTTAGCCTATAAAGACACACTAACTGGGTTACCCAATAGAAATTTACTTGAGCACACCATTAATTTAGCCATTGCTAAATCGGTACGCAATCATTCTCAATTTGCCGTTATGTTTATTGATCTTGACCAATTTAAAGACATCAACGATACCCTAGGCCATACCATTGGCGACAAGGTCCTTATTGAAATGGCAAGTCGAATTGCTGATACCTTTAGGGAATGCGATAGTGTTGTTCGCTTCGGTGGTGATGAGTTTGTTACCGTTACCGATGATTTTGAGGCAATTGAAACCATCGATGCCATTGCAAGGCGCGTGATCGAAGCCATCAGTAAACCCATAAAGCTAACTCAGATTGAAACCTTTATCACGGCCAGTATCGGTATTGCCTGTTACCCTGAAAATGGTACGGATCCGACATCATTATTAAAACATGCCGATACCGCCATGTATCAGGCTAAAAATGCAGGAAAAAATCAATTTCAACTTTACAACAGAAATACCGCCAACAAGAACAATCGAAAACTTTCGATTGTTCAACAACTTCACCATGCCATTTCCAATAACGAATTTAGCTTGGCGTACCAACCTGTGGTTAAACTTGCCGATAACAGCACCGTAGGCAGTGAAGCATTGCTACGATGGACCAACATGAATAATGAGAGGATTGGTCCAGATGAATTTATTCCCATTGCGGAAAATTCCGGACAAATTATTGAAATTGGTGACTGGGTGTTACAGCAAGCCTGTGCCCAGTGTAAAATTTGGCGTGAAGCGGGTGCGGTAAACCATACCATGGCCGTGAATGTTTCTTCCCGCCAAATAAAAGATGCCAGCTTTGCCAAACGACTATCCAACATGTTAGATGAATATGCGCTGCCAGCCAGCAGCATCCATATCGAGATAACAGAAAATATCGCCATCACCGAAGACAAAGTATGCGTAGCCAACCTCCATGAACTCTCAGAGCTAGGCGCATTATTGCTGCTTGATGATTTTGGTACCGGGTACTCCTGTTTAAGCTACCTTAAAAATCTACCCTTTGATATTTTAAAAATTGATAAGAGCTTTATGCCAGCCAATAACACCATTGCATCCACCATTATTGCCATGGGTCACGCCTTAAATATGGACGTTATTGCTGAAGGCATAGAGACAAACCTGTGTCGCACATTTCTCCACAACCTAGATTGTCAATATGGTCAAGGGTATCTATTCCAAAAACCGGTTCCCGCCAATGAATTTGATGTTTTCAAAAAATTCAACGTGGGTTTACAGTCTGTTGCCGCCCCTGCCACCAATATCAATGCACCTGGGCATTAATCTGGTGGCAACCCCTTGTCTACGAATATTTCCCAACCTGTCTGAATCCCCTATTCAAATAACTCGCAAGTATAATCTGAGCCATTTTCAATAGGTCCACTGGCCGTCAGACTGTAATAGGACAAGCCGATATAATCCGTGGCGTAACGGTTTATACGAAATACAAAGTTTTTGCCTGCTGTCTCGCCCTGGGTAAGCACCCCCGTTTCATCCACCGGCGCAATATATTTCCATACCACATCGCCATCATAGGTCACTTCAAAAAAGGTCCCTGTGGTACCTTCATCGATAATCGTGTTGCCATTATCCAATCGCTGGGCACCGGAAATGTTAGCGGCATAAAAATCAGTGGGGGTATCCGCAGTGTATGTCCAGGTGAAGTCATCAGGGCCGTAGGTCCCGTCATCATTTATTGTATAGTCGCCAGAATCACTCACTTCGGTATCCACCACATTCACCGTGGAATAATCACTATCGCCATAATAATTCGCTTGGTTGTTAAAGACCATGACCTGGCCACCTTCGGTGTAGTCATCATCTATCCAGTAAGCATCATGCTGTAAAAACAGTTTTTGATCGTCAGCATCGCCCATGTCATAAGTTTGAGGATTTCCCCAACGAAACAGAATATCACCGCCTTTACCCCGTGTGCCCCCGGAGTGAGAAGCCGCTTCTTCGGTGGTGGTGGAGTGATCGATGATCCAGAACTCGCTGTAGTTACGACTGTTAATGATGATTTGATCCAGATCTGCATTGTAATCCACCGAATTCATATGAATTGGATCGGCCTCGTATTCAACATCTAATCCGGTAAAATTAATATCAATTAATTGGGGGTTTTCAGAAATAACACCATAATTGTCCGCTGATACATCTGCATCCTGTACCATATGATCCCACGAATCCCATTGCCATATAATGGCGTCATCAGCGCTATCCACCGTAGGATCTAACTCAATAATTTGTTCGCTCCACAGTGCATGTCCGCCGGTATACCCCGCCGCTTCAGCTTCTGCCGCGGTGTGTTTATTCCATACCATCACCAGCACCGTACCTGTACTTTCAAGGTATTCCACGTCGTGATGCATAAACTGAGTATCTGTATTGAACTCGTAATACCATTCAACTTCGTTTTGCGAATTGATAATTTCAATACGGCCCGAGTCGCCGCCCGCTTCCAAAAATTCACTGTTTTCGGCGCTTTGAAAGCGTGCAGTATGCAGCAAATTGCCGTTTTCTAACAAATACGCCGACATGGTGGTATAGTCTGAATCCCAGCTTTGCACCATCTCACCACAGTTATCAATTAAATAGGTAGTAGTAAAACGCAAACCACCAAAAAGAGTATAACCGTTTTGCGCCTCTTCAGAATTAAGTACCAGACCGATGGTGTTGGAGGTAGAATATTCGGTCACCGTTGCATCAGAATCTGTATCATCATCACTGGTATCATCACTGCTGGATTCATCTGTTGAACTGGTGACGGAAGTATCATCAGAAGAACTTGAATCACAGCCTGAAAGCAAAAGCGCTAGCAACGCCAGTAACGTGACAAAAACGTATGAAATGGATGTTCTCAATTGCATTTAAAAACCTTACAAACAGACGAAATGGGATTTTGGTGAGAAAGGTTTCCAAAAGGAAACGTCAAAACGACTAAAGATTAACGAGAAGACTAGTGTGAGCATTGACGTCGATTATGCAATTAAATTTAATAAGCTTTACCCATTCTCCACACAATCTGCATATTTCAGATAGATCTAGCCCATATTCGCCCCAAATGCCTTAACCATTTTCCTATCGCGTCTTTTGTACAAGGGAAGGGTCTGATTGTCTGACGCTGATGGCCGTTGCTAATTGCCTGTATTATGCTTTCAAGGCTTCTCCGTGAACCTGAATTTGCAGCTCTCGGGTGAGCTTACGAATGTCTTCTAATTGACCAAGTAGCGACAGTAATTGGGATAACACAAAATAATGTTGTTCATTTTCCTCCGCGGTGCAGTTTTCCAGTTTTGTTCGTAGCTGCTCAAATTCATCGCTGCAGTCCACCACCAGGCGACTTTGTTCCAGACACTCTGCCACCTCGACTAAACTATTCACAATATAATTGCCCGCTTCCACCAATAAGGGGTCGCTCGCTTGTTGAGTTAAGGAATCCCGATGAGCACCAAAAGCCGCAATATAATTAAATAAGGTGTGACTACGAATGACTAAGCGCTGCCATAATTCGGTATCTCGACGAAAATGTCCCGGCTCTTGCTGCATATTGACCAACGTCGACGTTAGCAACGCATCGGCATTATTCGCTCTTCGCCGGCTATGTCGATAAACCTGTTCGGTTACCCCTTGGGCTTGATAAAACCCCATCAAGTCTCGTAAATACTCTGAGCTCCTGCGCAAACCTTCGGCAAAGGTGATTGGCAATTGACGATAGGCCCAATCCGGTAAAATAAAGAATACCGCCAGCCAAGAAATGACACTGCCAATTAATGTATCCACCAACCTGGGTAAAATAACGTCGTAACCATCGGATACCTGATTAAAGCAACAGATCACCATTAAAGTAATGGCCGACGTAGCAAGAACGTAGCGATGTGTTCGGGTTAAGAAAAACACCACCCCGGCAACCACCGCAATAAGCAATTGAATCAGGTTTAAGGGAAAGAGTGTAATCAAACTCCAGGCGAGTACTAAGCCCACTACCGTACCCACAATACGCTCATATAACCGTTGGCGAGTGGAGCCAAAGGTAGGCAAACACACAAATAATGTGGTTAACATCACCCAATAGCCCACCGAGATCTCCGTTGTTTGAATGATGGCGTAGCCACATGTGAGCCCCACTGACATACGCACCGCATGACGAAACACCTGTGACTTAGGCGTTAGCTGGTCCATCATTTGGCTTAAAATAGCGCGGAAAGTGATCGGCGGTTGGGGGATTTGCTGGGATGCATCGGTTAACGACACATCTTCTAATGAACGCGCCTTATCAAGCTCTTGCTGTAAGCCAACCACATTGTCGGACAGCTGACGTAACGAACGAAATAAGCGGCTTTGCACCGGCTGAGCATGATGTGCCAGATATGCCATGGATTTTTTTAAACCCGCCACCGCCACTTCACTATCGTGAAGATCGATGGCTTGCTTACTGCGGATCGCTTCGCCAATTTTGCTACAACTGACACCGGCTTCGTATAACTGGCGTTGAATGCGAAAAAGAATATCACTGTGGAAAAAGGTTTCTGCTAGATCCGCATAATCATAATGAGAGGAGCTAGCCCGTTCGTGAATACCTTGGGCAATGAAATACAATTGAATGTAGCGGCCTAAACTCGGGTTTTGCGGACTACTATCGATACGACTCACAAGGATTGCCCGCACCTTGTTCAACGCAATAACTACCTGTCCATGCTGTTGAGCCAGCTCCAACCTTAATGAATCTACCGCTTCACTGGTGATCAACGGAAACAAGCGTGATTTCAGTTTTAAATAACGCCCCACCTCAACGTACAAGGTGGCCAGGGCCTGACGTAGTGGAATATGCACAAATAAGGCCGCCCAGATAACCGACAGTACGCCATACCATAGTGCGCCTAAGGCTAATAATGCCGGTTCGTACCAAACCGGCACCTCATAGGTTGCCTGATTTAACCCAATCATGGTGTACACCGCTAGAATGAGGGTTGCCTGAGAAATCAGACCGTACCGTCG
>NZ_JBAHZB010000136.1:0-7621 GCF_036697315.1 Alteromonas sp. 14N.309.X.WAT.G.H12 | reverse complement strand
AGGTAGCGGTAATAAGTAATGCCCAAGTGCGTTGGATACTCACAGTGATACTGCGTTCGGTAATGGGTTTGGGGGAGGGAATTTCACCATACAACCAGAAAGCATACCGGTTTATATCAAAATGTATTACGCAGGCTGTCATACAGGCAGAAAAGGCAACAAAAGCATAAAAAGATAAGCCAATGGAAATATCCGCCATGGAAGACACTTTTATAAGGCTTACGAGGGTACCAACAAGAAAAATTTCAGCCATGCTCCAAGGAAGCAGTGTTTTTACCCAAAAAAACACATGGGTTAAGAACTTAGGTTTTAGGTTCACCTTACGATAGTGGCCCAATACAATCATGCCTATCAGTACCAAGCCAGGAAAAATCAGTGTGGCCAAACCGGTGATAATTGCCAAAGAAAGGTAGTCTTGCTTAAACAGGGCACTAAAACTATCGGGAAGGGCAATTTGATGCTGAACACCACTACTTCGAAAAGAAAGAAAATTGAAAGGCAAGGAAAGGCCGAGGAATATCAGCGCACTGATGGCTAACGCCAGTACGGAATCATTCTGGTTTTTTCTGTACGTGAGTAATGTATGACCACAGGTTGGACAAACGGCGCGTTGTCGGTGTGTTAATTCCGGCACATCTACCTTTGTTAAGCATTGCTCACATTGAACTGTGGTAATAGCGTCATTGGGCATAAACGATTAAATTAAGATAGTGGATGAATCAATGTACACAATCACTACCTTAGCTTCAATAATTTGCTAGGGGCAATAGAGTGAGAAATGAAGATAGAACAAAAAGCGGCGCATGATGCGCCGCTTTTGGGATTTAGTAATTGGCGTTTCCTGGGGTACGTGGAAACGGAATAACATCACGGACATTTTGCATGCCGGTGACATAGGCAACTAAGCGCTCAAAGCCCAAGCCAAATCCAGCATGGGGAACCGTACCGTAACGGCGTAGATCACGATACCAACCGTAATCTTCCTTGCTTAGCCCCATTTCTTCTAAACGGCGATCAAACACATCCAGTCGTTCTTCACGCTGAGAACCACCGATGATTTCACCAATGCCCGGTGCTAGGACATCCATCGCGGCCACGGTTTTCTCATCATCATTAATGCGCATATAGAAGGCTTTAATATCCTTCGGATAGTTTTGCATAATGATAGGTGCTCCAACGTGCTCTTCGGCAAGATAGCGTTCGTGCTCAGAAGACAAATCCACGCCCCATTCCACTGGGAACTCAAACTTTTTGCCGCTGGCTTTAAGGATGTCGATGGCATCGGTGTAATCCATACGTACAAAGTCAGAAGAAACTAACGCTTCTAATCGGTTAATAACATCTTTGTTAATACGCTGGGCGAAAAACGCCATGTCATCGGCACGCTCTTCAAGTACGGCTTTACAGACATACTTGAGCATGTCTTCGGCCAACTGAGCCACATCACTTAAATCTGCAAATGCCACTTCCGGTTCAATCATCCAGAATTCTGCCAGATGCCGAGAGGTATTACTGTTTTCGGCACGGAATGTGGGGCCAAAGGTATACACCTTTGACATGGCGGCACAGTAGGTCTCAACGTTTAACTGGCCAGATACCGTTAAGTAGGTTTCTTTACCAAAGAAATCTTCTTTGTAATCCACGTCGCCTTTGTCTGTGCGTGGCAGGTTCATCATATCCAGCGTTGATACGCGGAACATTTCGCCGGCACCTTCCGTATCACTGGCAGTAAGGATAGGCGTGCTTATCCAAAAATAACCGTGTTCGTGGAAAAAGCGATGAATAGCCTGGGATAAACAGTTGCGTACCCGGGTTACCGCACCGATAACGTTGGTGCGAGGGCGCAAATGGGCATACTCACGCAAGTATTCAATGGAATGGCGTTTGGCGGCCATCGGATAAGTATCCGGGTTTTCAACCCAGCCTAAAATGTCAACGGACAAGGCTTCTAATTCAACATCTTGACCTTGACCTTGGGAGGGTTTGACTTTGCCTTCCACGGCAAGGGAACAGCCAGCAGTCAGGCGTTGGATATCTGCGTAATTTGACAGAGAATTTAACGCGATTACTTGAACGGGATTAAAGCAACTACCATCATGTAGAGCAATAAAAGAAAGTCCGGCTTTTGAGTCGCGGCGAGTACGCACCCAACCTTTGACTGTCACCGTTTCGCCAACTGCGTACTTACCTTCAAGCACGTCGACAACGGGCGCATGCGTCATTTGAATGTCTCCATCTTACCTATTGAAATAATTTGTTTTATTTGAGAATTGTGAAAAAAATAACTCAAAATTGCTAAAAGACACGTTAAGATTGCCGTTAATAGGTTTACGCAACTGCCCCTGTCAATACAAGGGAAAATCAGTGAAATTCCTCTTGCAGTGGTGCAGTAGGTATCCAAAGTGTCTAGTCATACGTATAAAACGAAGGGCTAGTATACTGATTCAGAAACGGGATACCAGCGAACTTTCTTTAACGATGAGCATATTTATCATGAATTCGGTAAATCAGGATAGACGCCAAAAGCCACGGGGAAAAGATGGGCTGTATCGTTTTATTGTCGCAATTAACCTAACTTGCTGGCTGTTACTTGTGTGTGCGCTGGTGGTGTTTCATTTTGCTCGCCCGGATTTCATCTCGGGTGTGCAAACCTATTGGGGCGTACAAGGCCGAACCACCTGGTCAGCACAACACGTAGAAGCATTGGTGATGCTACTGCAAATCAGTTTGGGGTTAACCTTATTTACTATGTTTATTCGTGCCCGGCGCACCCGCCGCCAAGAAGACCATTTCGGTGTTAATTTATTTATTCTGGCGGGCATTTCACTGGTTAGCTTACTGACCCTCAATTTAAACGTTTTGTAACAGGGCAAGCTAACTAATAAATGACGATTGGATAAGATACCAGGTGTAAAGGAGATAGCCCAACACCAAAATCCCGCCTTCCAGTCGGTTTAACCTTCCTGGACCCTTTATACCAATACAAAACACAAACAGGGCAATTGAAGTGCCTACCATAATTAGAACATCACGATAGAAAAAGCTCGACTCTACTACCATGGGTTGAATGGTGCCGGCAATTCCCACCACCGCGAGGGTGTTGAACATATTGGAGCCAATCACGTTGCCTAAGGCCATTTCGTGTTCGCCTTTTTTAACCGCCATCAGGGATGAGGCCAATTCAGGCAGTGACGTGCCAAGGGCAATAATGGTTAACCCGATAATGGTGTCGCTGACACCAAATTGCGTGGCAATTTCCACTGCGCCCCAGACTAAAATCCGTGAACTGGCAACTAATAAAGCCAGACCGGCCAAGAGCCAGATAAGGTTAGTTTTAACCGAGGATTCTTCACTGTTAATTTGTTCGCTGTATTCAGCGGCCAGATTATCGCTGCCACCTTTTAAACCCGTCCATATGCTCCATCCCATCAGCAGGATAAATAAGCCTAGCAGTGAAAAGGCATCGTCTTTCGAAACGTTAAGATCAAGCAATTGCCAGCTGGCGAAAAAGGTCAGACCAAGGAGAATGGGCAGTTCCCGCCGGATGATATCGGAACGGACTGCGATGGGACTAAAAACCGCAGTGAGACCTAAAACCAAAGCAATGTTAGCAATGTTAGAGCCGTATGCGTTCCCCAGCGCAATGCCAGAATTGTCCTGAAGCGCGGCAAAGATTGAAACGATGATTTCTGGGGCAGAGGTGCCAAATCCAATGATCAGCATGCCGATAAGCAGAGGCGATAAGCCGAAGTGTTTTGCTAACCCCGCCGAGCCATCAACGAATTTCCCCGCACTCCATAATAAAACGGCTAATCCCGCGACGATGGCAATAGAAGCTAGGAGCATAGGTATTCCTCAGACAAAGCAGTAATTTCTCGTGGCTAAACTACCACAAAATCCAGCAGGTTTTACAGAAAATTACGTCTGAGTTGCGCGCCCAAAAGGCGTTTAAGCCTTTTTGGCGCTTTAAGGGAAGGTTAGTTTGTTGTTAGCGATGGATGCTAAGGGGTTGTTTACTTATCGGTGTTCAATGAACCGGTTGCAGATTCGATGTGCGCGCGAACAAACCACTGGAATTGCTCCAGTTGGGCAAGTTGGCCGGTGATGATATCTTCCGATACCGGGTCGATTTCTGACAGTGTTTCGATGGCTTTTCTGTGATCGCCATTGATACCGTTGTATACCGCATCTAAGGAAACAAGATGGTCGCTGACCATGCCCTTGCCAATGGCGTAATCGTCCCAGCTTCGTCCATCAACAATGGCTTTGGGTGTGCCTTTTGGCACGCCACCGAGGGTGGCAATACGTTCAGCAAGGGTATCGGTCATTTCCCGTACCGTCTCCACCTGGGGATCCAGCATTTCGTGCACACCAATAAAATTGGCACCCACCACATTCCAATGAATATGTTTTAGCGTAAGTTGCAGGTCAAGTAGGGCAACAAGACGTTGTTGTAACGTTTGTACAGTGCTTTTTGCCTCATCGTTGGTGAGACCCGGTGCGGTGAATTCAGCCATAGTATGATTGCTCATAATTTCTCCTAAGATTGTGAATATCTGCAGTCGTTGATTCAACCACAAAGACAGTAAGTAAAGAGGAGCAATGGCTGTGCCATTGAAATAAATTATTAAAAACTGTTTATATTCAATAGCTTGAGTTTTTAACGGCGAGGTTTTTTGCCAAGGTGAGGATGGCGGGTTTAGGTAAAAATTGCAAAACCCTGTAAGAAATATACTTTTAACCGGCAGCATAATCATATACTGCCGGTTTACACTTATCGGCCGATTTTTTGATTAAAATCACGCAGGGTATGAACGAGGTTTGATAATTCTTTTGCGCTGCCTTCAAACAAAGAGGGCTTAGAAAAAGATGCGCCTTTTCGGGCCATGGTAAAGGCTTCGCGAATATCAAAGGCGGCGGTACGTTCTACCAGTCGATGCCATTCATCTTGCAGTGAAAGGGGGATTGCATGCCGTTTGGCGATAATATTGTCTCTTATTTGCAACAGTTGCCCAATGAGTAACGTATTTTCATTCAACATAACAATCACCTTTTTTCGGTTGTTGATTGGAAAAATCCTTTTATATCAAGCGCAAATAAATTGAAGTGAGCCACGCGCAAGATATTGGATGGGTATCATAATGGGAATTATTGCAACATGAGTGCCAACAAAATGTTCACCGTGCTAGTAACAACGGGCCTAACTAATTCGTAGCCGTTGTTTACGCTGCTTGTGCCAGGCGTATGCGGTTTTGCAGCCCCAAAAAGGAGCCAGTAAGAGACTGTTTAGTAGTAGCGCCAACAGCAAACTGTATATCACTGAGTTGATAGTTAATGGCAGCGCCGGGGTAAAGTTTTCTAGTACCTGTGACAAGGTGGCAGATCTGCGAGGTGAGAAAATATAACCTACGCGCTGAAAATAATTCCCGTGTTGCAAAATAGCCAGCCCTTTTTCGGTGTCAGTTAACGTGCGTAATAACTGGGCTTTTGCTTGGGCATCTTGCCTAACGATAGGATCGCTATTTTCACTTAGGTGGGTGATCAGCGAATCGGTTGAGGCAAAGCCGTACTGGGCTGCCAGCGCGTCTAACTGGGCGACTTGCTGGCGGGTGGCCTCATAAAAACCGGCTAGGTATTGGCGGTAATGATCGAACAGGACAGGTATTTGCAATGATGCAATGAACAAGGTGGCAAACAGGATCTTATCCACAAAGCGTGCAAGTAATTGCATCATTAACCCTCGGGTTACAGGCTTGCCAGAATCTCGTAGATCCCGCTCGTTAGCCTGCTCAGTTGGTGTTGTGAAATAATATACGGTGGCATGATGTAAATCAGTTTACCAAAGGGGCGGATCCATATCCCTTTTTCCACACATTGCTTTTGTATACGGCCCACATCCACAGGCGATCGGGTTTCCACCACGCCGATAGCGCCAAGTATGCGAACATCTTGTACAACGGACAATTGGCGGCACACCGCCAGCTCGGCATTAAGTTGGGTTTCGATGGCCGCTACCTGTTCACGCCAAGAATCCTCACGAATAATGCTCAAACTGGCATTGGCTACTGCACACGCTAACGGGTTACCCATAAAGGTGGGACCATGCATGAATACGCCCGGTTCCCCCTGACAGACTCCTTGGGCTACATCTTCGGTACACAAGGTGGCCGCTAATGTCATGTAGCCGCCCGTTAATGCTTTTCCTAAACACATGATATCAGGGCTGATTTGGGCATGATCACAACCAAATAATTTCCCCGTGCGGCCAAATCCCGTGGCTATCTCATCGCAAATTAAAAGGACGTCATAGGCATCACAAAGTTGTCGGCATCGTTTTAAGTATTCCGGATGATAAATACGCATGCCGCCAGCCCCTTGAACAATCGGCTCGATGATCAAGGCTGCCAGTTCGTGATGGTGGCGCTCGAATAATTCTTGTAAAGGCAGAATGTCATCTTCGCTAAAGGTTTGATCAAACCGGGTTTGGGGTGCGGGGGCAAATACCTGTTTGTTTAACACACCGCTAAACAAACTGTGCATACCATTGATGGGATCGCACACCGACATAGCCGCGAAGGTATCGCCGTGATAACCATTACGGGGCGTGATAATTTTGTGTTTTTCTTTGCGTCCTTGGCAGGCCCAATATTGCAGGGCCATCTTCAAGGCCACTTCCACCGAAACTGAGCCTGAGTCGGCCAAAAATACCCGGTTTAAACCTTCTGGCGCGATGGTCAGTAATGAACGACAAAGATCCACCGCTGGTGCATGGGTCAAGCCGCCAAACATGACATGGGAAAAAGCATCCACTTGTTTTTTTGCCGCTTGATTCAGTACGGGATGGTTATAGCCGTGTATGGCCGCCCACCAACTCGACATGCCATCGATGAGGGTTTTGCCGTTTTTTAGTTCGATGGTAGCCCCGTCGGCACCGGTGACTTCGTAACAGGGCAGGGGATCAATGGCAGAGGTATAAGGGTGCCAAATATGCTGGCGATCAAATTCTATATTGCTCAAAATATAACCATTAGTAAATGTTAGAAAATCATTAGGGTTGACAACTAGTTCGTCACGCATAGACTAAGCCAGTATTTATTAATAGTAAAGGATAGGGCATGACCATGGCTGCCAACGCACCACACTCCTCAGCGGATATTCGGCATAACTGGACTACTGAGGAAGTTCAGCAACTTTTTTCTATGCCATTCAATGATTTACTTTTTAAGGCGCAGACAATACATCGACAGTATTTTGATCCCAATGAAGTGCAGGTCAGCACCTTATTGTCGATTAAAACCGGTGCGTGTCCGGAAGATTGCAAATATTGCCCGCAAAGTGCCCGTTATGATACCGGGCTGGAAAAAGAGCGCTTACTAGAGATAGAAAAAGTGATTGAGCGGGCCAAGGAAGCGAAAGCCACGGGATCCACTCGTTTTTGTATGGGCGCGGCCTGGCGTAATCCTCGGGACAAAGACATGCCTTATGTCACTAAAATGGTGGCAGAAGTGAAAAAACTGGGGCTTGAAACTTGTATGACCCTTGGCATGCTAAGTCGAGAGCAAGCCATTGCCCTTAAACAAGCCGGGCTGGATTACTACAACCACAACCTGGATACTTCGCC
>NZ_JBAHZB010000135.1:0-7659 GCF_036697315.1 Alteromonas sp. 14N.309.X.WAT.G.H12 | reverse complement strand
CTTATTGGCTGTTCCACTTCCTTCATACCATAAAACAGGGTTGTCATCTGCTATGCCATGAACATATCGACGAAGCAGCGTTCCTAGCGGCGCTGGCGTGAATTGCAGCAGTTGCTGTCACCAAGTGATCAATTCAACTGCCAAGCATTACTCGCGGTGCTGTAATTCTTAGCCCTATTAACCGAACGTGGTCACTTCAACGAGGGAGGCTTTGGATTCAACAATTAAATTCTACAAGAGTTTTTTCAATTTAGCTGATGCAAATAGCAATATGGATGTAGAAATAAGTAGTAAAAAAATGACGCTCTTACTTATGCCTATTGACATAACTGATTCTGTTGGATTGTTAGGGTTAAAGTATAGCTGGATTTTATCTCCAACTTGGGATGCATTTAACTTTTCATTCATTTCATCTAAATTCAACTTTGATTTACTAAAGTTTTTATTATTCCCCGAAAACTCATTTCCCCCGATAACATAAATATAATCAATCAATAGAATATATTTCTCTCGGCTATCACTCGTTCTTACGGCTTCTACTGCTACTATCTCACCCGTAACACTTTCCCAGTTGTAGGTATCAAAACTTCTGTACAATGAATTACTTAAGTATACCACCCAGATTAATGATGCGATTATACTTACGATATAAAACACTTTGCTGTTATTAAACATATCAACACGCCTGCCCCGGATTTTTAGAGCAAATGCCTATAAAGGTATCTAAAGATTTCATCGCAGAACTAATCCCTTCTTGAATATTGTTTAATGTGTCAGGCAAAGAAACATTACCCTCAACTTGCCCTCCAATTCCGACGCTTACGCCCATATTTGGATTTAAATTTAGGCCGTTGGAGTCAACTTTTAACGCACTTTCCATACTCCCATCATGAGCAAAACCAGTATTCGTTGATAGCTCTCCCTCATACTTTGCAGTATCTTCTCCTAGACCCACACTGACGTCAGCAGTTAATTTTGCAGATGCAGTATTGCCTCTATAAGAGCTTTTTTCTCTGGTGAAACTAATATCTGTTCCAGCCTCCGCTCCAAATCTCACTGAAGCACCGGCGCTACCCGAAACTTCATAGGTTTCGTCATCGAAACTGAAACCAACTTCCCAAGCACCACCTGTAGTGCCAACAATTTTTATTCCAAGTTTAACCTTCCACCGTGTTTTCCCAGTAGGGTCACTAAAATTAACCGGATCATTCCCCACATACGCATAAAGATTCATCTGATCTTCATAACCCACAGGGTCAGTCTGAAGGAATCGCCCTAATTTTGGATGATAAATCCGTGCTTTGTAGTAATAAAGCTCAGTACCTTCTATTAGAATTTGGCCGGTATATCTGAATCGGGAATCGCTGCTGTTTTGTGGCTGGCCGAATGGATCATACTGATGGGTCTGTACCACATTTCCATTTTTATCGACCTCTGAGATTATGGTACCTTTTTCATCAGATAGTAAGTAACGCTTATTGGCTGTTCCACTTCCTTCATACCATAAAACAGGGTTGTCATCTGCTATGCCATGAACATATCGACGAAGCACCGTTCCATTGGCGCTATATTCCATAATGAGGTTATTTCCGTCATAAAGAAACTCCGTGGTAGAGCCGTTCACTTTTTGAGTTTCTAGTCTCCCATCTGGATCATAAGACAGGTTTACTAAAGTGCCCGATGCACTAGCTCTTGTAAGACGGTTTTCCTTGTCAAACGTGTACGTCCACCCATCGTAACTCGTAAGGTTACCGCGTAAATCATAACTTAAATTTTTACTACCAATCCTAGCATATTGATTTAATTCATTTGAAACGTAATCTTGCGACTCTACAGTTGGGATTTTAACTGCGTAATCCACGTTACTCGCAGTTCGACTAACAATTTGCTGCGCGGGATTATAAGTAAAATCAGAATTATTTATAGTTTCATGATAAAAATTTGTAATTTTTCCAAGCACGTTGAAAGAAAAATACGTATTTTTTCCGTTAGCTCTTTCTATTTTCTCTAGCCGACCAAAATCATCATAAACGTAACTAATTAACGGCGCACTACCAAATTGATTTATTGTAGTTAGCGAACCTGAAGGATCGTAATCGTACGTAACAAAAAAGTTATCCGGGTAGGTTATTCTCGTTCTTCTGCCTGCAAGATCATATGCATATGATATCTTTCGTCCATTTATTGTAGTTTCAGCGAGCCTGCCCAGTTCGTCATAACTATAATTTAACGTAGAACTCCCGTTTGTTATTTTTAATTTTCGTCCTAATCCATCATAAACGTAGGTAACACTACCTTCTCCAGTAATTTTTTTAGATACTTTAAGGTTTAACGCATCAAATCTATAGGAGAATAAGGTTCCATCACGTCTACGCCAAGAGACAAGGTTACCGTTACTATCATATGCGCTATCTTCGTAGGAGGAGTCTGGGAAAATTATCTGCGATAACCTGTCAAACCCGTCATAGGAATAATCAGTCTGGTTTCCGTTACCATCTCTACGGTATTTAATTTGGCCGTTAGGCCAATAAGATAACTCAACATCAATTCCAACATCGGACGTCCCGTAAGCTTCTACTCGCTTTATTAAATTAGAGTTATTGTCATATTCATTTTTTACTATTCTATCAGGACCATAATTACCAGTTGTTGCTAATACACAAGCAGAATCGGGTAAACTTGAGAACTTAGAGGGATTCATACGGGTTGCTTCACATATAACCCTATTTAAGCCATCATAGCTAAACTGAGTGAGTGTATCATAACTACCATTTGCTCCAGTTTTAGTTATCAGGATATTGCCATATGGGCTATATTGATTAACCTGCTCCCTAATAACCGTTAATGAAGTACTGCTCGGACTATTTACACTTCCAGTAGTTGCTTGCGTTACATTATCGTCTTGAGGACGATATTCATACTTGTTCGCTACTCTTGTCCCTGCCTGTGTTTCCGGACCAATCTCCCACGTTTTACGGCCAACATCATCATATTTATAATAGGTGGCATCAGTATTCCCAGCTAAAGGACCATCTACTGCTATAAGTTGACCTTTCTCATCGTAAGTATTCGTAGTAGTACTTATAAGAACACCATTTCCATCTCTTTTGGTAATTGTCAGGGGTAAGAATGTTTTTGCCCAGTAAGTATATTCCGTAACTTGCTTCAATTTCCCCGTACATGCATTTGAAGGGCAGACGACTGTTTTCTCTAAAAGTACGTGGCCATTTTGCGTTACATAACTATTCTCAGTTTTTCTCCGTTGGCCATTTTCATCAGCTGGCTCCAATTTAGTAAGAAGTCCCCCATGCGAAGCAAAAGTATATTGGGTTATGTTCCCATTCCCATCTTTAATACTTGTAGGGCGAAAACATTGTAAATCTACGCATGTACTAGGGTATTCAGCTGTAATTGTGATATCGGGAAGCGCATCATTAGGCTTTGCTTGTAGAGTTTTTTGAGTAACATTCCCTCTATTGTCATATGTATATAATTCTTTATTCCCTTCGGGAAAAGTGACACTTTTTAAGTTACCTCCCGAATTCTCGCTATAATACGAATAAGTAGTACTATAACCCAATGCATTGGTATCGCGTTTTACCTTGATTTGATGTTTTGGAGCAGGATACACATAGTATTCCAATGTCCGTCTATATCCTTCTGGACCATTAATCTCCAACCTGCTGTACTGTTTACGACTATCGTAACCAGAACCAGAAACAGGTGTGTAACTGTAAGTGTACGAACTTCCTTTGTTATTTACATTAGTAACAAAATTATCATGAGTAACCCCACCATAATTGTTACTATTAGAACTGATGGAGATTGAATTAAAGGTATCACTGGGAAGTTTTACAGAAAAATTCTTACTCGCATAATCAAAACTTGATAGGCTCATCTGGCTGTTGCCTGAATAGGTCCAAGTACGCCCAGTCATATCAGTAAGAGTGTGATTACTGAATGTATATTTCGCGAGAACGGTTCCAGGGTTTGAAGATTTAACAATCTTCACTTCAGATGCTAAAGACCAACCCATTTCTTCATTATTATCAGATTGATATGAAATATCCATTTGATAGCCTGTGCTCGAAGAGAAACGAGTGGGGCGATGTATAGTTGTATATGAATTCAAACTATATTTATCATAAGAAACGGATATTGTTTCTCCGTCAGGATAGACAATTGACGTCGCGTACCAAGTTCCTTGCTTCCAAACAGAAGAGCTGAATGAATCAGGTTCGTTGGTCTCTTTGTAATAGTATTTAGAACTATAGACATACCGTATGCCACTTCCGCCATGCACATATATGTGACTTGAATTTGCTCGCACATTTCGCAAAGTAAATTGTGAACCATTATTTTTTGAAGATATACAGTCGCTATCTACACAACTAAAGTAATCTGAAGTCAATGATCCGTTCGAAAGCGTGACAGATGCCTTTTGCTCGGAAAGCGCTCCTGTAGGATTAGCATTCACACTGATTTTAATCAGCATATTTAATTTACTTAGCTGACTAAAATTGAGGCGGGGCGAGGCTGGGATTTGCAATTGGGGATAATCGGCGTAGTACTTTCCTGAGAGCAAATCAACACCGTTAACATCTACGGCTACGTTGAGTGGTTTTATTAGCGGAAGTTCTTCTTCTGATAAAGCAGAAATCGAAAAAAATAAAGCTAATATTAAAATTAATAATCTTCTTGAAAACATTTATTACTATCCCTGTGTGAATCTATATCCCTAATTGTTTACTCTTGTACGATTGCCAGCATCGTCATATTCGTAATTTATTTTTTCATCACTTTGATTTTTTGTTTGAATTAACCTTCCACGAGCATCATATTGAAAAGTCACTTTTAAATTTTCATCCTTAAAATCAGCGGCTTGGACGAAAATAATAATATTACCAACAGATATCGGAACCAATTCAACAGAAAAGGCTGGCAGAGATATCAATAATATAATGAAAACAAAAAAACTATTTTTCAACTTTTTTCGCATCCCTCTCTCCTTATTAAAGGTATGCAATAAACCTCATCCTTTTCACTAAACTATCACAATAAGAAAACATTTTTCTACTACATAAAATATAATCTATAACACCCCTCAATAACAGCAGGTAATGAATCAAGGATTTTAACCCTGCAAACCAAGGACTTAACGAATTATCAATAATTCCTTAAAATTATGGTCATTGGTTTAGGAAAATATGTTGACCCCTCTGTAACACATTGAGAATTATCTAGCCACATATATACCTTTTTCCCCGTAGTTTGAGCTGTTAGTGCAATACTAAGAAAATGATCAAAATTAGCATCACTTTTGGGTAAAGTTAATGTCTTCTCTTTTCCACTCGTAGCGCAGGTCGAGTTATGGTTTGCATTAGCTAAATAGATACGAAGATTATTATGAGAATCTATTTCAATTGCATTAATGACTTGATCCCCGGTTCCCGAGCCAGCAGCAACAACATTAAAAGCCACGAATACAGTCAAAACAAAGGTAAAAAAATAATTCATAAACACCCCATTATTTATCAATTTTTTAAATAAAATCTAGCAAACTTTACATCTTTACGTCACTATTGAATAAGCTCATTCTTTAGTATTATCTACTACAGCCGAGAAGAGTTACTTTTTGTTAGCTTAGTAATAAGTTACGAAGCCAAGCTTGAGCCTTATATGCATACCGCTAATTTTCAATACGCACTGAAAGATATACAGGCTGATTTTCCCTGCACTCCGTATCACTTAACTTAACCCTAACTCGTTGTTGAGATACAAACGAGGCTAATAACATACTATTAAGTCTATTTTGCTCATCAGATGTCCTAGCAGAAGCCGAAGGAAATGCAATTGCTGTTTTATTACATCCAGCAGGATTTCCAGATAAATTTAATCCGTAAACCCTCACTCCAGCTCCATATTCCTCGACTGCATTGATATTCCCGAGGGGGTGTACTCCGGAGCCGCTATCACTACCTTCGTAGCTATCAATATAACAAAGAAAGCTAAAAACAGACGCGTAGTCATACATTCCCCCTAATTGTTTACTCTAATGCGATTACCGGCATCGTCATACTCGTAGCTCACTGATTGACCTGTATGATCAGCGACTTCTATAAGCCGTCCACGAGCATCATATCCAAACTGCGTAATAGCGCCTGTTGATGTTTTGGGAAGGATGAACTTTCCTGACTGTCCAATGGACGAGTTTGGCGTTCCCACCAGTGAAATACCATGTACATAAATCGCTTTTCCCGCAAATTCTTCTACTTTGCTGGCTGGAATTTTTATGTTGAACCCATATGTCTTTGCAGTAGTCTTACACGCATTGGCCACCCCAACACCAGTTGCTAAATTTGCTTTGTCCGATACTACCTTGCTGCCGCCACTACCAGCTTTCCCCCCAAGGTAGACATGCACATCAATCGGCGTTTTATAATTTGATTGGCATGCCCATCCCTTGACGTAATAATCTGAACCAGATTTGATAAGTGCATCGATATAGCCTTTAACGATGGTAGAGGGAATATTTGGAACTCTATAATTACCGGAGTTGTTCAACAAACTGTTTCCGGAGCCAATAGTAGATATGCCGTGAGCATAGATAGGTTTGCCGCGGTTTTTATAAACGTCTGCCAATGGCATAATATAACTAAAGCGATTTTTATAATAAGAATTACTGCAAGCATTCGCCACGCCTTGTGCAGAACTTTGATTGGCTTGTAAAGCTTTATATAAAGTGCCAGTACCAGACTTGCCGTCAAGAAGTACTCTCACCTCTATAGATTCGTTACGGCCAGTTTGGCATGCCCAGCCACGTATTTTAAAATTCTCGTAGTCCGTACCAGGATCATCTAGGTGACCCCTTACATAGCTTGCTTGCACTAAAAACGAACTAAAATATAAAGTTAAAAAAAAGAAAAATGAGGTACTTACCTTAAGAAATCGTAGTGCTTTTTTCATTGTTCATTCCATGAATAATTCTTTACCATCTTACCTAATGGCTACTTCTATCTAAGGAAACTGCGAATAAGTCCTGCAATTTAGGTCTTGATCGAGACGTTGCATTACCCGTCTAAAAATTGAGCGCTAAATTTTCAATTTTGGGCAATATTCTGCCTTTTTAGGCGGGATTTGGTCGTTTATCCGAGCCATTCCCGGATTTCAGACAGATCTTGGCTGTCGTCGCAACATCTGGTCGACTTTAAACAGGTTTGCCAAGGTAAATAGCATGGCTAACTGTGAGTCATTTTTCATCAGTCCCTTGTCGCGTGCTTTGATAAAGCCGAACTGGCATTTGATAATGCGAAACGGGTGTTCTACTTTTGCCCGGATGCTGGCTTTCAAGTATTCGATATTGATGACGGTTTTATTCTTGCGGGGATGCTTTTTCAATGCCCGAACTTTGCCGGGACGCTCGGCAATCAGCCATTCCACGTTCGTGTCTTTCAGTTCTTCCCGCTTCTCTGCCCCCTGATAACCGGCATCGCCAGAGATGAATTCCTCGTTGCCGTGCAACAGGTTTTTCAACTGATTCAGATCATGTTCGTTGGCGGCGGTGGTCACCAGCGTATGGGTCAGGCCACTCTTGGCATCCACACCAATATGGGCTTTCATCCCGAAGTGCCATTCATTGCCTTTCTTGGTCTGATGCAT
>NZ_JBAHZB010000134.1:0-7927 GCF_036697315.1 Alteromonas sp. 14N.309.X.WAT.G.H12 | reverse complement strand
TAAGATGAATCCGTTAGCGGGCTTTAAACGGATGTTCGGCGTTAATGGCTTTGTGGAATTGCTCAAGGCCTTTGCTAAGTTTGTGGTGATCGGTGCCATGGCACTGGGTGCGCTTTTTTACTTCCAGGATGAAGCCTTACACCTGGATATGGAGCTTTACCCCCGCAATGTTTTTCATGCCTTAGACATGCTTGGCTGGGCTTTCTTGTTAATGACACTGGGTATGATCCCCATTGCGATTTTCGATGTGCCTTATCAGCTGTACAAACACAACAAAGAAATGAAAATGTCCAAGCAGGAAGTGAAGGACGAGAGAAAAAATGCCGACGGTAACCCCCAGGTAAAAGGGCGTATAAGACGGTTACAATATCAGGCTGCCGCCAGACGTATGATGCAGGAAGTGCCCCAGGCTGATGTGGTCGTTACAAACCCAACCCACTTTTCTGTGGCCTTAAAATACGATGATAACGGTGGACGCGCGCCCATTCTTGTGGCTAAGGGCGTTGATGAACTTGCTATGCACATTCGTAAAATTGCTGACGCCCATGATGTACCTATTGTGCCATCGCCCATGCTTGCCCGAGCCATTTACTATTCTACTGAGGTTGAACATGAAATTCCTCACAAGCTGTTTATGGCCGTCGCCCAAGTGCTCGCCTATGTATTCCAGCTGCGGGCCTTTAAAGCGGGTAAAGGCAAGCGTCCTAATCCATTGAAGAAAGATTTACCCATTCCACCGGAGTTGCGTCGTTAACTTCATGGCCATTTAAAAAAGTGGCATGGTAGTTGAAGTCTTACTGACAGGCATGACGGAAGCGTCAATTTTCTGTTAGTGAGATCCATAAACAATGCAGCTATCCGGTTATTTTCAACGATTTGACAAGAATCAACTTCAACATTTCGCCAATGGCTTAGGCGCGCCCATCGTGCTACTTGCCATCATGGGTATGGTTATCCTACCCATGCCGCCGTTTTTGTTGGATGTGTTGTTTAGTTTTAACATCGCTCTTAGCCTGGTTATCATTTTGGTGGCGGTGTTTACTCAAAAACCCGTGGACTTCGGTATCTTCCCTCTGGTGTTGTTGATTGCGACGGTTTTACGTTTAGCACTCAACGTGGCGTCAACCCGTGTGGTTTTACTCTACGGCCATGAAGGGGGCGATGCCGCAGGTAAAGTGATTGAAGCCTTTGGCGCGGTGGTCATTGGCGGCAACTATGCGGTGGGTGTGGTGGTGTTTGCCATACTCTTAATCATTAACTTTAAGGTGGTTACCGCAGGTGCCGGTCGCATATCAGAAGTGAGCGCTCGCTTTACTCTTGATGCTATGCCGGGTAAGCAAATGGCCATCGATGCCGATTTAAATGCCGGTTATATTGATCAGGATGAAGCGCGTCAGCGTCGGGAAGAAATTACCGCAGAAGCGGATTTTTACGGTTCGATGGATGGGGCGTCAAAATTTGTTAAAGGTGACGCCATAGCTGGCTTGTTTATTATGCTCATCAATATTGTCGGTGGTTTGTTTATCGGCATGATCCAGCATGATTTATCATTTGGAAACGCGCTCGAGGTTTATACCATTTTAACCATTGGTGATGGTCTTGTTGCCCAAATTCCGTCACTGCTGTTATCGGTGGCTACCGCCATCATTGTTACCCGGGAAAATGAAACCCAGGAAATGGGTAAAGAAATCCGGCGTCAGCTGGGTAATCCTCAAGCACTGTTCATTGCCTCTGCGGTGTTGTTTGTGATGGGCATTGTGCCTGGCATGCCGCACATTGCGTTTTTAGGCTTCTCGGCCATTGCCGCAGGTTATGCAGTATGGCAAACCAAACAGGCGAAAATTGCCGCTACACAGCCAGCGGTGCCCGCTACCGTGGACGGTGGCGAGCAGATGGCGCCGGAAATCAAAGAGCTGGGATGGGATGATGTGCAGCAGGTGGATACCATTGGTTTAGAAGTGGGATATCGTCTTATTCCGTTAGTGGATAAATCCCAAGGTGGCGAATTGCTAACACGGATTAAAGGCGTGCGTAAAAAATTATCGCAGGAATTAGGTTTTCTTGTGCCGCCGGTACACATCCGCGACAACCTGGATTTAGATCCCAACGCTTACACGATTTCCATGTTGGGGGTTAGCATTGGTGATGCGCAAATCAGCCATGATGAAGAGTTGGCCATTAATCCCGGACAGGTATTCGGTAAATTGGATGGACGGCCTACGACGGATCCGGCCTTTGGTCTGGATGCGGTTTGGATCCGCCCCAATCAGCGGGAGCATGCCCAAACCCTAGGCTATACCGTGGTGGATGCCGCTACGGTGGTGGCGACTCACCTTAGCCAATTGTTAAGTAACAATGCCTATCAATTACTCGGCCATGAAGAAGTACAGCAATTGCTGGATATGCTGGCTAAATCCAGTCCTAAACTGGTAGAAGGACTAGTGCCGGATATTCTGCAATTAAGTACGGTGGTGAAAGTGCTGCAAACCTTGTTATTTGAAGGCGTTCCCATTCGGGACATGCGCACCATTGTACAAACCCTTTCTGAGTATGGCCCCCGCAGCCAGGATCCCGATGTCTTGGTCTCGGCGGTGCGCATTGCATTAAAACGTCTCATTGTTCAAGAAATTAGCCAAGGCACAAAAGAAGTGCCCGTCATAACTCTGGCGCCAGAGTTGGAACAAATGTTGCACCAGTCCTTACAGGCAGGGGGCGATGATGGCGCTGGCATTGAGCCAGGACTGGCTGACAGGCTACAACAATCCCTGCAACAGGCTGCACAGCAACAAGAGTTAAATGGTGAGCCTGCGGTATTACTAACATCGGGTATGTTAAGACCTGTGTTATCTCGCTTCTTGAAGTATTCAGTTGCCGGATTACATGTGTTGTCTTATCAGGAAGTGCCCGATGACAAGCAAATTAAAATTGTCAGCTCGGTGGGTCAATAATCTGACGCCGCAAGGGTGGAGAGGGCGAAATGAAAATCAGACGGTTTTTTGGTAAAGACATGCGCGAAGCGCTAAATCAGGTCAAGGCGGAATTAGGCAGTGATGCTGTCATAATGTCTAATCGTAAGGTTGCTGACGGCATTGAGTTGGTGGCGGCTTACGATAAAGAGCCAGATGCGAAACTAAAACTGAATACCCGTCAGAGTACGGAACGTCGAAATGGCAAAAAACCGGTACCCAGTTTAAGTGAGATTATTGGTGATGAGGGGCCAGACAGCTTGCGAGCCTTGCTGGAAAAACAGGCGGCTGAAACCCAATCGCCTACCTTGGCCACTCCTAGCATGGGCGAAAGTCATAAAACGGCAGCCGCTCACGCAGCCCAAGCCCCTTTTGCCCGACAAGCACCTAAAAATACGGAATTTTCTTTTCCCGATCCCGCAGAGCATGAACGTCAGTTTAACAGCGGTGCAGAATCGCAAATGAATACTGCCTTTGAGGCACCTTCTCATATTAATGACAATAGCGTCTCCTCCGCACATGAACTTGATGCCATCAAAGAAGAGCTGGCATCCTTGCGTAATGTACTGCAACATCAGGTCGCGGATTTGATGGACGCCAAACAACGTCGTCATCGTCCTGTACACAGTTATTTGACCCAACGCCTAACTGGCATGGGATTAAGCGCTCCGTTGGCAGAGCAACTGGTGCATTACACCCCAACGTCATATACCGAGCGCGAAGCATGGATTTATCTTCTTAATCTGTTGGCGAATCGGGTGAATGTGTCGGGCAATGATATTTTGACTCAAACCGGTGTGGTTGCGTTAGTGGGCCCCACAGGTACAGGAAAGACCACCACGGTGGCAAAATTAGCCGCCAGATATGCGCAAAAATATGGCGCAGATCAAGTGGCCATGATTACCATTGATACTTACCGTATTGCGGCATTTGAACAACTGGCTACTTACGGTAAGATTATCGGATGTGTCACTCGCAAAGCACAAAGTAGCGAAGAACTCGCAGAACAGCTTTTCCAGTTACGTCACAAACGATTAATATTAATAGATACCGCTGGGTTTAGTCAGCGCGACAGTCGTCTGATTAAACAGTTAGGTCAATTTAATCACGGACAAATGCAACCGGTAAGAAAATACTTAGTTGCGCAGGCGAATACCCAATATCCTGCACTGCAACGCATAATAGAAGCGTATAATTCAGTAAAGTTAGATGGTTGTATTTTTACCAAATTAGACGAGTGTTACAGTTTGGGTGAGGTGCTAAGCATTGCTGTAGAGCAACAGCTACCCGTAAGTTATGTCACTGACGGGCAGCAGGTGCCAGAAGATATTAAAGTTGCGGATGCAAAATCTCTCGTTTCTGCAGCAGCAAAGCTTTATAAAAAGTATGGTATGGATCATACTAAGCCTTATCAGGACACAAATTCAGTTAAGGCAGTATGATCGAAGATCAAGCGAGTAGCTTAAGAAAAATGAATCAATCACGCCTCATAAAGGTTATTGCCGTCACTGGCGGTAAAGGGGGTGTTGGTAAAACCAACATCACATTAAACACGGCCATCGCCATGGCGAAGCAGGGTAAGCGTGTCATGGTGCTCGATGCCGACTTAGGGCTAGCTAACGTCGATGTTATGTTAGGACTAAGAGTGGAAAAGAATCTATCTCATGTCTTGACGGGTGAATGCACCTTGGATGATGTGTTGGTGACTGGTCCCCACGGCATTAAAATAGCACCTGCTACCTCTGGCACGCAGTCAATGACGGAGCTTACACCCACTGAACATGCCGGACTTATTCGGGCGTTTAGTGAATTACGTACGCAAATTGATGTGCTCATTGTGGATACTGCCGCAGGCATTTCGGATATGGTGCTGAGTTTTTCTCGTGCGTCCCAAGATATTATGGTGGTGGTTTGTGATGAACCTACCTCACTTACTGATGCCTATGCCCTAATTAAAATTCTTAATCGTGAACACGGTGTTTTCCGCTTTAAAATCGTCGCCAATATGGTGCGGGATGTGCGGGAAGGCCGGGAATTGTTCAGTAAGCTTTCAAAAGTGACCGGGCGTTTTCTGGATGTTGCTTTGGAGCTTGTGGCTACGGTTCCCTTTGATGAAAATATTCGTCGAGCTGTACGAAAACAAACCGCCATTGTTGATGCCTATCCAGGCTCGCCGGCGGCTGTTGCCATCAGTCAACTTGCCACTAGAGCGTTGAGCTGGCCTGTGCCTGCACAACCGGGTGGGCATTTGGAATTTTTTATCGAGCAGTTGGTCTCGAATAAGCATGCGGTGGGAAGCCAACGTTGAACAGTAAAGCCGCAGCCTATCTTCAACAATCAGATAAGTCTCAGCTAGTAGAGCGGCATGCATCACTGGTAAAACGTATTGCCCATCATTTGATGGTACGCCTTCCGGCCAGTGTGCTTGTGGACGATCTTATACAGGCCGGTATGATTGGTCTGTTAGAAGCCGCTCGAAACTTTGACGGTTCGAAAGGGGCGAGTTTTGAAACCTTCGCGGGTATTCGTATACGGGGCGCCATGCTCGACGAGATCCGCAAAGGTGACTGGACACCTCGCTCAGTTCATAAAAATAGTCGTGCCATTACAGAAGCAATTTCCCAGGTAGAACGTGAAACTGGACGGGATGCGCGGGATACGGAAATTGCCGAAAAACTTAACGTCAGTATTCATGACTATCATCAGATGCTTAATGAGGTTAACGCCGGGAAACTGGTGGGCATTGAGGATCTGGGGGTGTCAGAAGATGTCATCAGTACAGAACAAAACAAAGGCAACGATTCTCCCTTGCAGGATTTGATGCAGGGGGCTTTCCAAAAAGCCCTTGCCCACGCCATCACAACCTTGCCAGAGCGAGAAGCTATCGTATTGTCCCTGTATTACGATGAAGAATTAAATTTACGTGAAATTGGTGAAGTCCTTGACGTTAGTGAGTCAAGGGTAAGCCAGATCCACAGTCAGGCTATGTTAAAACTAAAATCTCGCATGCAATCTTGGCAAGCAGATGAATAATTTAAACCATTGATTAATAATAACTAATTAATCCTCACTGGAGGCTATTTTGGACAAAGGTATGAAAATTCTTGTTGTAGATGACTTTTCTACTATGAGACGAATCATAAAAAACCTGCTTAAGGATTTAGGGTTTTCCAATATTCAGGAAGCGGATGATGGTAGTACGGCACTTCCCATGCTCCAGCAAGGCGACTTCGACTTTGTGGTTACAGACTGGAATATGCCAGGCATGCAGGGTATCGATTTACTAAGAGCCATACGTGCCGATGATAAACTGAAGCACCTACCGGTGCTGATGGTGACCGCAGAGGCGAAAAAAGAACAAATTGTTGCCGCAGCGCAAGCTGGCGTTAATGGATACGTAGTGAAACCCTTTACCGCCGGTACGTTAAAAGAAAAACTAGAAAGAATATTTGAGCGCCTAGGCTGATCCAGCCGTATCCGCCAGAGAAGAGGATTACTGGATGTCACCGAAAAAGAAAGTGCCAATTTCGTTAGCCGAAGCAAAACAACTGGTTGCCTATTTAGAGCAAGGTGATGATGAGTCTGCCAACGAGATACTTGAAGCCGTATCGGCTAAAGAGTCGGCGGAATTATTTGCTGAAGTGGGAAAACTCACCCGGCAGCTTCATGACGCGTTAAACAATTTTCAGTTGGATGAGCGCATAGCGGGCTTGGCAAACGATGATATTCCAGATGCGCAGACGCGATTGACCTACGTTATCGAAGAAACTGAGAAAGCGGCAAATACTACCATGGATGCCGTTGAAACCTGCATGCCCATTGCCGAATCTCTGTCAAAACGTATCAGCAGTATTGCCCCTGAGTGGAAAAAGCTCATGACCCGTGAGATTGAACTGGGGGAATTTAAAAGCCTGTGCATGGATATTGATAGCTTGTTTGAAGAATCCACCTCGGATGCCTCAAAATTAACGGGTTTATTGACCGAAGTGTTAATGGCCCAAGGTTATCAGGATTTAACGGGACAAGTCATTCGCCGAGTTATTGAGTTGGTCAAGGAAGTCGAAGATAGTCTGGTTAATATGTTGACGATGTTTGGTGAAAGGGAAGGCGAAATTGTTAAGCCTACCCCTAAAGCAGAAGCGTCAGGCTGCGTGAAGGCGGAAGGTCCAATTATTAACGCCGAAGCGCGTGATGACGTAGTACAAGGCCAGGATGATGTGGATGATCTCCTGTCTAGTCTTGGTTTTTAGGGAGCACAAACATGTCATTTGAAGTTGACGAGGATATTTTACAGGATTTCTTGGTTGAAGCGGGTGAGATATTAGAACAGTTGCAAGAGCAGCTGGTGGATTTGGAAAATCATCCCGAAGATGCCGATCTCCTTAACGCTATTTTTAGAGGCTATCATACCGTCAAAGGCGGTGCGGGCTTCCTAGCTCTCACTGAGTTAGTGGAAATCTGTCACGGGGCTGAAAACGTATTTGACGTTATGCGCAACGGTCAGCGTACCCTGACGCCAGAACTCATGGACGTGATTTTGCAAGCCACCGATGTGGTGGTTGAAATGTTTGAAAAAGTGAAATCCCGGGTTCCTTTAGAGCCTGCCGATGCAGCCCTTGTGGAGGTATTGCACAAATTAAGCAAACCGGAAACGGCGGATGAAAACATTTTCGATAGCCAAGTCGCCGCTGATCCATCGAGCAGCGCGATAGCCCCTGAAGAACCCGAGTTTGTGGTGGAAGAGGTGGCTGAAACGCCCGCTACGAACAGTGATGGTGGCATTGAAGATATCACTGAAGAGGAATTTGAAGCCCTGCTTGATCAGCTTCACGGCTCCGGTGCTCCAGGTCGTTCAGCTTCCACACCATCGTCAGTCCCCAGCACTGTTGATACGTCAACAACGGGTAGCGATGATGGGGATATCACCGATGATGAATTCGAAGCTTTACTGGATGATCTTC
>NZ_JBAHZB010000133.1:0-7964 GCF_036697315.1 Alteromonas sp. 14N.309.X.WAT.G.H12 | reverse complement strand
TCATGTTCATCTGCCTATCCTTAACTCTCTATAGAGTAAATTGAGATAGGCAGTTACACAAAATTAGTTACAGTCTCCTTTAGTTTCTACCACTTTTTTGATATTTACCTTATATCTATTATTGATAGTGGCATTTTGAATTTTCGGTATGGCCTCATCTGACACTCTCCCGGAAAAGGACTCATCAGTGTCCAAAGATTCGATTTCATAACGCTTTGTGCGGATATTCAACCCAATTAGATTCGCGTTAATTTCTATTGATTCAGACATTTCAATATCTATTTTATCTACAATTGTGAATGCTTTATCAAGCCTTTCAGCTGATGAGACCATTGAGTGCACATTTACGGACTATTAGAGATGAACATTTTCACCAGCGCCTATACCTAAAATAAGTATCATAAATATCTTCCCTTGCTATACAACACCACCATTTGCTCGCAATATCTGCCCATTGACCCAGTGGCTATCGGCACTGGCCAAAAAGGAAACCACAGAAGCTATATCAGCAGGTGTTCCTAGTCTTTCTAATGGGTTCATATTTGCCATACGCGCAATTAATTCGTCAGACTTACCTTTTAAAAATAGCTCTGTCGCGGTTGGCCCCGGAGCAATAGCATTAACTGTGATTTGTTTGCCTCTCATTTCTTTAGCTAAGATCCCAGTCAACGTTTCAACAGCAGCTTTCGTTGCGGCATAAACGCCGTAATTTTCTAGCTTGAGCCCGACTACTGAGGTGGAAAAATTAATGATTTTGCCGCCAAACTTTAGTCTATTAGATGCTTCTCGAAGTGTATTAATCGTCCCCTTTAAATTAACGTCAATTAATTGATCAACATGCTGCTCATTACTATCCGCGATAGCCTTGAGCTCCATGATGCCAGCATTATTAACCAATACGTTCACACTTCCCATTGAGGATTCAATAAAATCAAAGAGATTAGTAACTGCGGAGGCATCGGATACGTTAGCTTGAAACGCTTGTGCCGTCCCGCCCGACAATTTAATTTCATTAACTACATTTTCAGCAGCCTGCTTATTGCCCGCGTAATTAATGACCACTGCGAAACCGTCTTTAGCAAGACGTTTGGCAACTTCGGCACCAATCCCTCTTGATGCACCTGTAACTAAAGCTATTTTGGTTAAGTTAGACATATAGAACCCTTTCTTGTGGATAGACTTTAAAGAGATATAAAACTATCACTTCATACCATTCGGATAATTAACTAATATTCAATATCAGTATCCGAAAAAAAAGGAATAATCATGGACAGAATAGACGCAATGAAAGTTTTTAATAGAGTGTTCGAGAGACGAAGCTTTGCCGCTGCGGCTGAGGATTTAAACCTCCCTAGCTCTACTGTTTCTGATGTAATTAAAAAGCTAGAAGCTAAGGTAGGTGTCGTTTTACTAGAACGAACAACCCGTCAGGTAACTCCAACTATTGATGGAGAAGCTTTCTACAAAAGATGTCTATCTATTATTCAAGATGTAGAAGATGCGGAAAGTTTTTTATCAGGTGTGAACCCTAAAGGGGCATTACGAGTTGATGTTCACGGAACCTTGGCTCGACATTTTCTTGTCGATAAGCTACCTCAATTTCTTGGAGCTTACCCAGATATAGAACTGTTTTTGAGCGAAGGGGATAGAATATCGGACGTGATCAGAGAAGGGATAGATTGTGTGCTTCGGGTAGGGAAATTCCACTCCGACGAGCTCATAGCAAAACATATTGCTACCTTGCAGGAAGTCACGGTTGCTTCACCAAGTTACCTAAAAAAATTTGGCTTTCCTGCAAATTATAAAGAACTAAAGAATCATAAAATGGTTGGCTTTCGCGCAACTGGAAGCAGTAAGCCAATGCCATTAGAGTTCTGTATTGAAGGTGCAATTGAAACACTTGAAATCGACACATCACTTATCGTCAACTCAGCGGAAACTATGGTCATGTCAGCTCGTTGTGGCTTAGGAATTATTCAAGTTCCCAAATATCATGTTCAAAAAGATATCCGCGATGGATTGTTAATTCCTTTGCTGGAAGATACTCCGCCATCACCAACTCCAGTATCGCTGCTTTATCCGCGAAATAGGAAATATGCTTCACGCGTAAAAGTATTTATTGATTGGGTAGAAACAGCATTCAAACTATAGTTCGGTCTCTATTTCAATAGCTATAATGCCCCCAATCTCAACCAGTGCTGACCATCAAACCATACCTTATATCCACACGAATCAGAAATACCAGATTAACTGATCAGGCGCACCGGTTGGAACCCTATTAACCTTATTTGGCGCGGCAATGAAATGGGGGCATATCGGCAAAGGTTAACGTTGCCTCATTGCCTTTGCCCCGCAAGGTAATAGTATCATTGGAATAGATAAATCCAGATCCACTGGGTTGCTCGGTTAAGCGAATATCAGCATTGTTCCAGGTTAAAACCGCAAGGGGTTGTTGCTGATAAAACTGTACATGAAACGTCACATCGGCACTACAGGCAAAATCCACCTGAATGACTGCCTCTTCATTTGGTTTTGACGGTACCTCCTTTTCGCCATTACACCCGTTAAGTAGCGCTAATGCCGCCCCTAAAATCAAAACGTATTTCATAGCCTTTCCTAAATAAACCGTATCACAGCACTCGCCTCTGACGAGCAATGGCCGTTGTCTTCACAGGCACCGCGTTAACCCTATGACATAGCGGCCTGATACAACACATCCCACTCTGTATTTTCCACCGGCATAATGGACAAGCGATTGCCTTTTTTTACCAAGGGCAAGGTCGTAATGCCAGGCAAGGTCTTGATCACCGATAGGGGCAAAATGTGGGGGCATTTTTCAGCAAATGTCACGTCTACACAAAACCACCGCGGGTTCTCCACACTAGACTTTGGATCATAATAATGACTATCAGGATTAAATTGGGTGGGATCGGCATAGGCTTCTTGGGTGACAGTAGCAACACCGGCGATCCCCACCAGCTTACAACTGGAATGATAGATAAACACCTTGTCATTCAGTTTAACCTTATCCCGCAAAAAGTTTCGCGCTTGATAATTTCTCACCCCATCCCAGGGTTCAGTTTGGTTTGGCCGACTCGCCAAATCATCAATACCAAAGGTATTGGGTTCTGATTTAAATAACCAATAGCCCATTTTATATCCTCCTCGTTATGTCTGTAATGGTATCACAACCTGATTTACTGACACGGCAATGACACGCCTTTACACTTTGTTGACACGCAGAGGAACGCAGGTTGCTCTATAACTAATGCCAATAGGGCAAAAACGGGAGTTAATTATGGAAATTTCACAAGTTAATGGTTTTATGCAAACCAATGCAATGAATGGGGTGGCCAATGCACAATCACAACCGCCCCCACCACCGCCTAAACATGCGGATGAACTATCAGATTACATGGCTGATTCAGGTGATGATGAAGAAGTAAAAGCCTTTATGGACAGCATCATGGATATGGAATCTTCCGGTGAATTTGATGCCGAAGCTCTTGCCGCTACGGCACCTTCGTCTATGCAGTCTTTTGCCGCTGAAAACGGTATTAATTTAACCAACTTTTTCCAGCAAAAGCATGACCAACACGTTTCTAAAAGTGGCCAGCAAGCGAATATGCCACCGCCACCTCAGGGAAACAGTCAAACTCAGGCTTATTCTGCAACAGAACAGCTTGGTTCTGCCTCAGGGAGTTTGCTTGATAGACTCTCTTCCAGCGTTGGGATCAGTACCTCTGCTTAAATTTTTGCCAGTATCACTGGCAAGATTACGCAGACAACCGGCAAAAGCGTGCCTTTTAAAGCACGCTTTTTCTGTATTTAACTATCTTGTCCTTGACCGATACTGGTATAATCGCCACTTTATTTTGTTGTCGGTTGAATTTCATGCAAGCTACCATCAAGGCAGATCGCGGCCTTTTTTCCTATCCTAAATACTGGGCGCATTGCTATGGTGCGGCGCCGTTTTTGCCGATGTCCAAAGCCGAGATGGACGAACTGGGTTGGGACAGCTGTGATGTTATCCTTGTTACCGGCGATGCCTATGTGGATCACCCGAGTTTTGGGATGGCAGTTGTCGGCCGCGTGCTTGAAGCTCATGGCTTTCGGGTTGGTATTATTTCGCAGCCAGACTGGACCAGCAAAGACGACTTCATGAAACTGGGTCGCCCTAACCTGTATTTTGGTGTTACCGCCGGCAACATGGATTCCATGATCAACCGCTACACGGCAGATAAGAAGCTTCGCCATGATGACGCCTACACCCCCGACAACATAGGCGGCAAACGTCCGGATCGTGCGGTTACTGTCTATTCTCAGCGCTGCCGGGAAGCCTTTAAAGGTGTCCCTGTGATCATTGGCGGTATAGAAGCCAGTTTACGCCGCATTGCCCATTATGATTACTGGTCTGAAAAAGTACGCCGTTCGGTGCTGTTTGACAGTAAAGCGGACATGTTGTTTTTTGGTAATGCCGAACGTCCCTTGGTTGAAGTGACCCATCGCATGGCTGCCGGCGAAGCCATTGGCGATATTCGCGATGTACGGGGTACCGCCATTATTGTAAAAACCCCGTTGCCAGAATGGCAAGGTGTGGACTCAACGTCGTTAGATCGCCCCGGTAAGATTGATGCTATCCCCTCGCCTTATCAGGAGATCCCCGATTGCGACAAAGAAGCCGAGAACGCGACCACTGATGCGGCTCCTCAAGCTCAACCCATAGTTATACAGCCGGCTGAACGCAGAAAACCGTGGGAAAAGGTGTATGTAAAGCTGCCCGCTTATGAAGTAGTGCGGGATAACAAAACCCTGTATGCCCATACGTCCCGAATTTTACATCAGGAAACAAACCCGGGTTGTGCGCGGGCGCTGCTGCAACGTCATGGAGACAGACACATTTGGATCAATCCACCGGCTATGCCGTTGGAAACAGAAGAAATGGATGCGGTGTTTGATTTACCCTATCAACGGGTTCCCCACCCTGTCTATGGCGACGCAAAAATCCCAGCATACGAGATGATCCGCTTTTCCATTAACATTATGCGTGGGTGTTACGGCGGCTGTACCTTCTGTTCCATTACCGAGCATGAAGGCCGTATTATTCAAAGCCGCTCTGAAGACTCCATCATTCGTGAAATAGAACAAATACGAGACACCGTGCCAGGATTTACCGGCGTCATTTCCGATCTTGGCGGCCCCACCGCGAATATGTATCGTTTACGTTGCAAAAGCCCCAAGGCTGAAGCTACCTGTCGTCGCCCGTCCTGTGTGTATCCCAGTATTTGTGCCCATATGGACACGGATCACAAGCCCACTATCGATTTATATCGTCGTGCCCGTAACCTTCCCGGTATCAAGAAAGTCCTGATTGCCTCTGGAGTTCGCTATGATTTAGCCGTGGAAGATCCGGAATACGTCAAAGAGCTGGCATTGCATCACACCGGTGGCTATTTAAAAATTGCCCCCGAGCACACTGAAGACGGCCCATTAAGTAAAATGATGAAGCCGGGCATGGGCAGCTATTACCAGTTTAAAGAACTCTTCGACAAATATTCCCAAGAAGCAGGAAAGAAGCAGTATCTCATTCCTTATTTTATTGCATCTCATCCCGGTACTACTGACGAAGATATGCTGAGTTTAGCGATCTGGCTAAAAGAAAACCGTTTTAAACTGGATCAGGTGCAGAATTTTTATCCTTCACCCATGGCGACGGCCACCACCATGTACCATACCGAGGTCAATTCCTTGCGTAAGGTAACGAAAGCCAGTGAACATGTGCCCTCTGCCAAAGGGGAAATTCACCGTCGTTTACATAAAGCCATGTTGCGCTACCATGATCCTAAAAATTTCGCCCAGATACGTGAAGCGCTGGTCAAAATGGGACGTGAAGATTTGATTGGCCGCGGCCCTCAACACTTAGTGCCACCAGAATCGGCCAACGAAAAACGACAAAAAGTGCAAAAAGGTAGACGGGGCGAACGGGCGTTAACCAAACATACTGGCCTGCCACCTAAAGGCTTTAAAGAGCGCAAGGCAAAAAAAGGCCGAAATGGTCAACAACAACTGGGCAAGCAACCTCGCTAATCCACCACCAACAAATGGGCTAAATTGCAAAAAGGGGTAACTTATACCCCTTCTGCCTTAACCTGAATGCCATGATAAAAATGACGTTTTACCAGCGTTTGTCCCCGCCACATTGCCCAGAGCCCATAAACCATAAGCGGCACATTAAGCTGCAACGCGGCAAGATTGAGGCTCCCTTTACCGTGATAAAGGGTATAAACCACAACCAGCGTAAATACACATAGTCCTGAAAACTGTTGCCAGCGCGGTTTAATCATTGCCGGTAATGTCACAGCACTCACAATACAGGCTAACAGTAATACCCAAAACACCCCAACCAAGGGTAAGCTAGTTAACATATCCACAACAGCGGTTAACGCAAGGGCACCGATACTGCCCCACACCATCGCGGCCCATAAACGACACGCCATAGGTGGGTTCGCTTTTTTCGCCAGCCAGATTTCCATACCCGAAATACATAAAGCGGTTAGCATCATACCCAACACAAAATACAAGGTTTTACTCGGTACACCGGCAAAATCCCCAAAATGCAGCCTGTACATGGCATACACAGCTTGTTTACCCCAACTTCCATCGGCATAGCCTGCGGTACCTAAGTAGTTACCTTGGGTGTCAAAGCGATAGTTTTCTGAATAAATTAACTTGCCAGGAACCTTGGCAAATATCTCGATAAATTGATCCGACGTATTGGCTTCGTGAACAGTTAAAAATAATGGTTGGCTATCCGGTGCCAGTGTTTCCATCTGCGCCACCGCCTTTTCCACATTGGGCAATGCAATGGCCTGCTCAAGTACCGGATCTGGAGTAAAAATCTGTGCGCTAACCGCATCGCGATCCCCATCATAATACAGTTGCGCCACCACCGTTAAAAGTACGCCAGCCATCCCAAAATAGGCGCCGGTTACACCAATAATCAAATGAAAGGGCGTGGCCCATAAACCAAAACGGTTATGCAAATCGGTTTGATACTGCTGCCCGCTGCCCTTGCGCCGTAATTTAAATGCATCTTTAGTGATACGTTTGTGGGCAACAATCCCGGTGATCACCAACCCGCAAATGATTGCCCCTAAGATACTCACCAAAATCATTCCCCAACTGGCCGGTAGGTTCAAATAGAGGTGTAAGTCCACCAGCATTTTTGTAAACAGGACATTTTCTTGGGTGATCAAATTGCCATCCTTGTCAGCAAAATAGGCAATGTGATCATTTTCCACCACGAGGCGGGGAATTCCCGATGTGGGAAACACAACATAGTAATGGTCGGTTTCTTCAGGATGGGCAGACATAAACTGGCTCATTGCCCGCTCAACAGCAACAGAAGAGACCGTTTCCATTTCGGTAATTTCAGGCTGTTCCCAACGCTCAAACTCTTGATAGAACACCGCCAAGGTGCCAGACAGGCACACAAGGTATAACCCTACACTCAGGAACACCCCCATCCATGTATGGGCATTTAAAGCATTTTGTTTTGTCTCTTTTTTCACGCTATCACTTCCTAAAATGCCGGTAACAGAACAAGGCAAAGTGCACTTAGCCCAATGACAGAAAGATTTAACACAAGGGCTTTAGGTTTACTTTTAACGGCAAAATAATGATACAGCAGCCCGCCCCATACCAATGGAATAAGAATAATGCAGGTCGCTAATTGCTCTTGAATGGCAAAAGGTAACCGAAGACTTACCGTTAAACTTAGCAATACACTAGTGACCATTAACAGCAGTAAACTGACAACATAATTGCCAAGATGATAAGCCACACGGCGAGTCGTGATGGGAATAGCTCTAGGTTGCGGCGTCTGAGTCGCTGAACGTAGCAATACCTGATTGTTTAAAATAAATAACCACACAACTATCCCAGGCAAACAGGTAGCGTAAACT
>NZ_JBAHZB010000132.1:0-7964 GCF_036697315.1 Alteromonas sp. 14N.309.X.WAT.G.H12 | reverse complement strand
ATGCATGGGTTTCGCCGTCAATGCTAACCTGATTTTCTTCCATGGCTTCAAGGAGGGCACTTTGGGTTTTAGGTGAAGCCCGGTTGATTTCATCCGCCAGAATCAGCTCATTAAATATGGGGCCGGGATGAAAACGGAAATTATTTTTCTGCTGGTCAAACACATTGACGCCCAAAATATCAGCCGGTAAAAGATCAGAAGTAAACTGAATGCGGGAATAGGATAAATTAAACACCCCGGCTAAAGCATGGGATAGGGTGGTTTTTCCCATTCCTGGTAGATCTTCAATTAACAGATGCCCCTCAGCCAGCATACAGGTTATTGCCAGCTTGAGTTGGTGAGGTTTACCAATAATATGCTCTAAGAGCGTGGCTAAAATTTGCTGAAAATCTGTACGCATTCTTTTTACCTAAAAGGGCCCATATAAGCCATTATGCTATCAAGCTTACATAAATTTACGGTCACTCAGTCTATACCTAAGTATAGACTGAGTGGGCTTTAGTTCACTTTGATTAGTGATGAGGCAAATTCGTTGTTTATTTTGTGCTGTTATCGGTAGCCGGGTTGTCTATAATGATCCGGTTTATTAAGGAAGTACGCTATGAAAATAATTGAAATTGACGACGAGCTTTATCACTTTATCGCCGGTCAAACCAAACATATTGGGGAAAGTGCATCGGATATTCTTCGCCGATTGCTATTACCTGCCACAACTGCTGCAGAAAAAAGGGACACTCCCCCCGCGGCAAAACGCACCGTAAAAGGGGCTGATTCAGTACAAGGTAAAACCCCCGCACCTGCGAAAACCACACAACGCAGTGCACCGGTTTCGGTAACACCTGTGGTGACTTATGGCTCAGGTGATATTCTTGAGCGTTTGACCAAGAGCGCTTTGTTGACTTATACCAAACGGGTGGATCTCTTTTTGTTCATTCTGGCACAGTTATATGACATCCATGGTAATGATTTTGCTAAGGTTGAACAGATTAAAGGAAAAAACCGTATCTATTTCGCTACCAGTAAAGATGCATTGTTAAACACCGGTAGCAGTACTAATCCCAAGGCCATCCCAGATAGCCCCTATTGGGTAGTGACAAACAATAATACGGCGAAGAAAGTGGCCATGCTTGATCAGGTATTAACTGTGTTGGGTTATGGTGATGAAATCAGTGAGGCCGTGATTGCAAAATTTGCATAGCTAACATTCGACCTGCACGACGCAGATATAAATATATAAGGACAAAAAATGGCATTACATCCAGAAGCGGGGAAACCTGCTGCACCTGAACAGCTGATTAATGTACCTGAACTTATCACCCAGTATTTCTCGTATCAGCCGGATAAAAATGATCCGGCGCAAGCCGTTAGCTTTGGTACCTCTGGACATAGGGGAACAGCACAAAATGCCACTTTTACTGATGTGCATATAGCGGCAATTTGCCAGGCGCTTGCTGAATATCGTCAGGCCGAGAAGATCAAAGGTCCGCTTTATATTGGTAAAGATACCCACGCCTTGTCCGAACCGGCCATGATTACCGCTATCGAAGTCCTCGCAGCCAATGATGTTCAGGTGGTGATTCAGCGTAGTGATAATGCCAGTCGAGGTTACACGCCAACCCCCGTCATTTCTCGCACAATTATTCGCTACAATCGCCAGCGTCAGGAAGGGTTATCAGACGGTATTGTTATAACACCGTCTCACAATCCACCTAGCGATGGCGGATTTAAATATAACCCTCCCCATGGTGGACCGGCAGATAGCAAGGTTACCTCGCTGATCCAGGATAGAGCCAATGCCATTATTAGTGAGGGGAATCAGGCAGTAAAACGTGTGCCTATTCAACAACTCAAGGCAGCAGGTAAAGTTTGCGAAGACGATTTCATGGAGCCTTACATTGATGATTTGGCGCAAGTGGTGGATATGGCTGCCATCGCCAAGGCCAAGCTTAAATTAGGCGCAGATCCGCTAGGTGGTGCTGGCGTAGGGTATTGGGATCGCATCGCAGAAAAATATGACCTTGATATTACCGTGGTCAATGAGAAAGTGGATCCCCAGTTTGGTTTCATGCGCAGAGACAAAGACGGTAAGTTACGCATGGATTGTTCGTCAGCCTATGCCATGGCAGGGCTTATTGAGTTAAAAGATCAATTTGATTTGGCGTGGGGGAATGATCCTGATTTCGATAGACACGGCATAGTGTGTCCCAGTAATGGGTTAATGAATCCTAATCATTATCTGGCCGTGGCCATTAACTATCTTTATTCCCATCGTCCCGATTGGTCCGCGACCATGAAAATTGGTAAAACCTTAGTTTCCAGTTCGATGATCGACAGGGTTGCGGCGAATTTAGGCCGTGAAATCGCGGAAATGCCGGTGGGCTTTAAGTGGTTTGTGTCTGGCTTAACGGATCAGGAGATTGCCTTTGCCGGTGAAGAAAGTGCCGGTGGGATATTCCTCCAGCGAGATGGACAAACATGGGCGACAGATAAAGATGGCTTCATTATGTGCCTGTTAGCCGCAGAAATATTGGCGGTTACGGGTAAAGATCCCGGTGAGCATTATGCTGATCTACAAACTCAGTTTGGCTCGCCCTGCTATCAGCGGGTGGATGTTGCCGCCTCGTTAGAGGAGAAAGCGAAACTTTCTGCCATGGACAAATCCGTGGTTACCAGTGAGCAATTAGCCGGTGAACCCATTACTTCGGTGCAAACCCATGCGCCGGGGAATAATGCCGCCATTGGTGGGGTTAAGGTTTCAACGGAAAATGGTTGGTTTGCGGCGCGTCCTTCAGGAACGGAACAAATCTATAAAATCTATGCCGAAAGCTTCAATGGTGAAACTCACTTACAGTCTTTAATTAAAGAAGCCGAAGAATTGGTGGCTAAAATTATTAAGTAATGGGCTCATAAGACAATAAAAATTAATTTTATTGTTAACATTAGGTTAAATGAAGGGGCGCGCTTGAAAAAGCGCGCCTTTTTTCGTCGCTTTTAACATAAAAATTACAATAACCTGTTATTCGTGCTGCTATATTATTGTCATGAAAAAGTGTTTATATGTAATGTAATTACAGTTTTGGCACTTTGGGCTTATTGCGAGACGAGAGCGAGAACAAACATGAATGCGAAGATAGGTAATAAAACAGGGGCGCCAGCGGCCGCCGAAAATACCATCGCCAAGAAAGAATTCAAAGAGGCGGTTATCCAACATCTGCATTGCACCTTGGGTACCGACGAAAATAAAGCCAATAACCACGCATGGTGGAAAGCCACCTGCGCCACCATGCAAGAGCAAGTGCTTGAAGGCCTGCGTAAAACCCAAAAAAGTCATTACCTTAATGATACCCGAGCGGTGCATTATTTTTCTGCCGAGTTTTTAATGGGCCGATTATTGTCTAATAATCTTCAGAACTTTGGTTTATTTGATGTGGCCAATGAGGCACTAAAGGAACTGGGCGTAGAACTAAGCGATATTATGGAAGAAGAGCCAGATATGGCGCTGGGTAATGGTGGGCTTGGCCGGTTAGCCGCCTGCTTTATTGATTCCTTAGCGACCATGGAACTGCCTGCTATTGGCTATGGTATTCACTATGAACATGGACTCTTTCGTCAGGAAATCCAAAATGGTGCGCAGATTGAGCGACCAGACAGCTGGCGTGATTTTGGCAATCCCTGGGAAATATGTCGTCCGGAGTCGATTCAACAAATTTCCCTTTATGGCTATGTTGAAACCAAATATGGTGATAATGGCCGGATTCAAAAAGAGTGGCATCCGGGGTTAATTGTAAAAGGGGTGCCTTGGGACATTCCTGTGGTGGGATACGGCGGAAAAACGGTAAATGTACTGCGCTTGTGGAAAAGCGAGGCGTCTCATTATTTTAACTGGGATGTGTTTAATGCCGGCGGGTATGTTGATGCCCAGCGAGAAAATATTCAGGCAGAAACCATTTCTAAGGTGCTTTATCCTAATGATGAAACCGAAGCGGGGAAAGAGCTTCGTTTAATCCAACAGTATTTTTTCTGCTCCTGTTCGCTAAAAGATATTATTCGCCGTTACAAACGGGCCCACGGAGACGATTGGAGTCGGTTTGTTGAACAGGTGGTGATCCAACTTAACGACACCCATCCGGCAATCGCTATACCCGAACTCATGCGTATTTTGGTGGATCGGGCTGAACTGGATTGGGATAAGGCGTGGGATATTTGTACCCAGGTGTTTGCCTATACCAATCACACCTTGTTACCCGAAGCGCTGGAGAAATGGCCAGCCAGAATGCTGGAGAAAATTCTACCCAGACATCTGGAAATTATCTACGAAATCAACCATCGCTTTATGGCTTTAGTGGATAAAAAATGGCCAGGGGATAACAGCAAAAAGGCCGCGTTGTCGATTATTGAAGAGAGTAACGAGAAAATGGTTCGCATGGGCCATTTATCGGTTATTGGTTCATTTGCAGTCAATGGTGTGGCTGAAATTCATTCAAAACTGGTTAAGCAAAACCTTTTTCCTGAATTTGATGAACTTTGGCCTGGAAAACTGACCAATGTCACCAATGGTATTACCCCCCGTCGGTGGCTAAAAGCCTGTAACCCCGCGCTGTCTAAACTTATCGATAAGAAAATCGGCACCGACTGGCCAACCCAACTAACTAAGCTTGAAGGGCTACTTAAATACGCTAAAAACAAAACCTTTCAAAAGCAGTTTATGAAAGTGAAACTTGAAAACAAGAAACGTTTAGCGGCTGAAATTAAAACCTTATTAGACATTGATGTTGATGTGAATGCGATTTTTGATGTGCAGATTAAACGCTTGCATGAATATAAACGTCAACACCTTAATTTGTTGCACATTATGTCACTGTATCGTCGCTTATTGGAGAACCCAGACTACGATATGCATCCTCGGGTATTTATCTTCGGCGCAAAAGCGGCTCCAGGATACAAGCTAGCAAAAGATATTATTTATGCCATCAATAAAGTGGCCGATAAAATTAATAATGATCCTCGGGTGAATGGTAAAATTAAGGTGGTGTTTTTACCGAATTATCGGGTTTCCTTGGCTGAAAAAATGATCCCCGCATCGGATGTTTCTGAGCAAATTAGTACTGCAGGTAAGGAAGCATCGGGTACCGGGAATATGAAACTGGCATTAAACGGTGCCCTTACCATAGGTACTCTGGATGGCGCGAATATCGAAATTGCCGAAGAAGTGGGTGAGGATAACATCTTTATTTTCGGGCTAGATGTTGACCAAGTGCATGAGTTAAAGAGTAATGGCTATAATCCTTATGACTTCTATTACAAAGATGCAGAGATAAAAGCGATACTCGATTGGTTAGAAACTGACTACTTTACGCCTGGTCGGCCCGGCGCGCTGGTGTCCATCAAACAAAGCCTCTTGGATCAAGGCGATCCCTATTTGGTATTGGCCGATTTTAGAGCGTACTCTGATGCACAAAAACGAGTCGATGAAGCTTATCGAGATAAAGATAGATGGGCAGAAATGGCCATCATAAATACAGCGAAAATGGGCAAGTTTACCTCAGATCGTTCTATTGCTGACTATGTTTCACGGATCTGGAAACTGTCATCTTGTGAGGTTCGCTAATTGAATGAAAATATTTTAGCGGGTTATTTTAAGGCGATAATTGGTTAACCAAATCGTACAAAATAAAAGCAGGCTAAGGCCTGCTTTTTTGTAAGAAAGGATTTCTCGCAATGACGATACACCCTTAATTGTTCGATTTTTTATTATATATTTAATGCGCTTACGTTGTTTGTAATGTGAAATATTTTATCCTAATGTATTCCCCGTTTTCTGAAATAAAACTTGCCCGCTGTCAGACAACATGTTTCTATAAAGAAATGTTATTAATCTATTTTATGTGTTTTTTTGAGTACAAATAATGACTCGCCTGCATCAGAGCTTGGCTACAATTCCCAATCGTTATGCCTTTATTGATTCCATCGAAAAAGGCGCTAAAGAGTTCGACCATTTTGCCCTTATGTTGGTGGATATCGTGCGCTTTTCAGACGTCACCACCAGCTTGGGGATTCGAGTGGCAGACCGATTTTTACTTGAGGTAGCCAATCGTCTCATCCTGTTATTTGACGATGCGGTGTATTTTGGTCGTATAAGTGGCGACGTTTTTGGCATCGTATTACCCAATACAATGAAGACGCAAGATTTACAAGCGCAGTTTGATTACCTGATTGAGCATTTTAAAATGCCCCTACTTTTGGATAATCATGCCTTTATTGCCGATTTTAATGTGGGTGCGGTATGTGGTGACACCGCCGATTTTGACTTAACGGCGTTTATGTCGCGGGCGGAAGCGGCCCTTAAACTCGCGAAAGAAAACAAATACCAGAACTTTCATATGATTGCCATGGCAGATAAAGCGCATACCGGTCACCATCTGGCATTAAAGGCTGATCTCAAACGGGCACTGTTGGAAAATGAGCTTGAGCTCTATTTTCAGCCTCAGATTGATTTGCAAACCCTTAAGATTGTCGGTGCCGAATGCTTATTGCGCTGGAATCATCCTACGGCAGGCGTGTTGTTTCCCGGCCCCCTTATTGAGGCGGCTGAGTCATATAATATGATGAATGAGCTGGCCTATTGGACCTTCGAACAAGCTTTTATCAATATGATGCGAATGGATCGTTTGGGGATGAATATTTCGTTGTCGGTAAATATTTCCCCTACTCAGCTTTATGACAGTAAACTCATCCCCACACTGGAGTTATTGCGAGACAAATATGCGCTTGATCTTTCTCGCTTTGAACTGGAATTAACTGAAGACGTAGCACTGTCAAATTCACTCATGGTAAAGAAACAGCTTAGTGAGCTAAATACCCTGGGCCTGAATATTGCGGTGGATGATTTTGGTAAAGGTTATTCTAACCTTGCTTATATTCGTTCTCTAACGATGCACTCTTTGAAAGTTGACAAAACCTTTGTGATGGAACTTACCCATAATAAGGTGAACAAAGCCATCATACAGGCAGCGAAAATGATTGGTGAAGCCAAGCAATGTGAAGTTATTGCTGAAGGCATTGAAACCATTGAACAACTCCATATATTAAGAGACATTGGCATTGCCGTGGGGCAGGGTTACCTCTTTTCCCGTGCTCTACCTTTGGCGGCCTTTGTTCAATTGGCTGAATCAGACATTATGGTGGGCGGTTCGCCCTTACGCCGCTCGTTGGTGTAAAGGCGTGTCCGGTTGTCTTTTTAGTCGCCCACAAGATAAAATATTTTTTTGCCTAATTAATCAGGAAAACAATGCGCAGTCGATTGCTTGCTTATGGTGATTTTTTAAACCTTTCACGGTTTTCTCCTCTCACGATTACTGCTGATGAGTTTATTTTACCCTCAGGTGTGAAAGTGAATATTATCGGGCCGGGAATTATCCAATTCTATCCACCCGATGTATCCCAGCGTCATCAGTTTATTGTTCTCTCCAGTGGTATTCATGGGAATGAGACGGCACCTATTGAGCTATGCGACGAGCTAGTAAAACAAATCTTTTTAGGTGCGTTAATTCCGGTGCATCCGGTTATGTTTTTGTTCGGCAACTTAGACGCCATGGCAATAGCCGAGCGGTTTGTTGAAGAAAACATGAATCGAATGTTTGGCGAGCCTTATTCGGCGACACAACCCACGACCAATAGAGAGCAGCGCCGGGCCAAAACACTCAAAAAAGCCGTAGCGGAATTTTTTGCACAAGCACCCGCAAAAGCGATGCGTCTTCATTACGATCTACATACCGCTATTCGTGAATCGAAAAATGAGAAGTTTGCGGTTTATCCCTATTTGCATGATAAGCCCTATAGCCGTTACCAGTTGGCCATGCTTAATGCCTGTGGCGTACAAACGGTACTTTTGTCTGCTTCGCCGACCACGACCTTTAGTTACTATTCGTCGCAGTATCATCAAGCCCATGCCTTTACCGTTGAAC
>NZ_JBAHZB010000131.1:0-7978 GCF_036697315.1 Alteromonas sp. 14N.309.X.WAT.G.H12 | reverse complement strand
GCCCACGCCCTTTTTTGTTATCGCAACCCAAAACCCCAGTTATCAAAGTGGTACCTATCCACTTCCAGAATCCCAACTGGATCGCTTTTTAATGCGTATTTCTTTGGGTTACCCGTCCTACGAAGCAGAAAAGCAAATGCTCACCCAATCACCGGTAAAGCCGCTGAAACTGGCTGACTTTATATCGCCCTCAGATTTAATTGAGTTCCAGCGCCAAGCTTTAGCCGTCACCTGTAGCGATAGCATAATCCATTATATTTTAAAGCTGGTAAATGCGAGTCGGGAGCAATCGACCTATCCTCAACCCCTATCCCCCAGAGCCAGCAAGGCCTTACTCCGAGCCGCCAAAGCCTGGGCATTTTTGCATGATAGAAACTACGTGTTACCCGAAGATGTGCAAGCGGTGTTTACTGCTGTTGCCGAACATCGCTTAAAAGGCGTGCAACAGGAGTGGGGAGAAGAGAACGTACTCAGTCAACGTTTGCTAGATAGTGTTGATCCACTGGCAGCCTGAGCATGGTGTTTAGTACCGCTTTGCGCACCCTTGCCGAACGCTGGTTACAAAAGCGCATTTTGCCCCAGCAGACCCATACCTTAAACCGTAAGAATATTTTTATTTTCCCCGGCCTTTTTGGGCTGTTTTACATTGTAATGACACTGTGTCTTTTTATTCTGGCCATTAATTATCAAAACAATTTACTGTTGTTTATGAGTCAGTTTTTAACCAGCTTATTGTTGATCACGCTTTTTGCCACTTATAAAAATTTTTCTGGTCTGGCTTTTCACGCCATTGCCGTAAAACCGGTGTTTGCTGGCGAAGAGGTGCTTTTGCGGATAAATATCGTCCATAAGGATCAAAACCAACACTACGGTCTACTGGAAGTGCGTTGGCAAAATACACGTCAAAAACACTTAGTGGATCTGGAATCGGACAGCCTGACGGTGCGATTGCCCATGAACACCTCACAACGGGGAAAATTTAAACTCCCTCGGGTCACCTTTAATCTTGCCTATCCGCTGGGGCTGATCCGCTGTTGGACACACATCGATTTCGATCAAACCTATGTGGTTTACCCTGCAAGACAGCCTTGCCCCATTTTATTATCAACATCACCAGATGAAGGCGGTAAAGAAAAATCTGTGACATTGGGTAATGATGATTTTTATGCCCTACAACCTTGGCAAAAAACCGATCCGCTACACCGTGTGGCATGGAAACGAGTAGCGAAAGGCGGCGACTGGACAAGCAAAGTCTTTAGCACGCCTCAAGCCCAAAGCGGATATTTAAATATTGCCGATCATGGTGTAGATACAGAATTAGCGTTAAAACGTTTAAGTTGGCAAGTGGACACCTTAGCGAGCAAGGGGGCGACCTATGGCCTGCGCCTCAATCAAATTACCCTAGCGCCGGCCAATACCCAGGCCCATCGTGAAGCCTGTTTAACGGCCCTTGCACTGTATAAGCGGGAAACAACACTATGATGTTGGAACATATTCCCGTTAAGGGATACCGACCTAGCCTGCTGATAACGCTATTTTATGGAGTTATTGCTACCTCCATGTGGTCAAACATGCATTTTTGGGTGCTGTTATTGTGCGGCTGTGTGCTACTTGTGCGTCTGTCGTTATATTTTGGCCAGAATAAACACGCACCGAACAAACGTACCGTAAATTTGCTAGCGGTATTGTCAGCCATCGCCTTGCTCACCACCAGCGGCGATCTCCCATTGCTCCCCATCATGATTAATTTGTTGGTGCTGGCGTGTTCATTGAAACTGATGCTAATCGCTTTACGCAGGGATTTTTATCAATTAATTATCTGTGGCACCTTTTTAGTGGCCTGTGGGTTTATTTTATATCAATCCTTATTCCGCTCCTTATTTTATGCGGCGGCCCTCGTTTTTCTACTTTACATCTTATTGTCGGCTCACAGCCCCTTCTCCCCATCTAAAGCCCGGCAAAAACGATTAGCCGTACTCCTACTTCAAACACTGCCAGTTGCCGCCTTGCTGTTTATTTTCATGCCCCGGCTTCCTCCATTATGGAAAATGCCGGAAAGCAAACAAACAGAAACCGGTCTGTCAGAAACCATGACACCCGGTGATATTGCCAAACTCACTAAGTCCGATGATCTGGCTTTTACCGCCACCTTTGATGACACCCTTCCCGCCCCAAAAGCCCGTTATTGGCGGGCGTTTTCCCTTGAGCAATTTAACGGTAAGAGCTGGACGGTGAGTGACACCCGACGCCATGCGAGGCGTCAACTTCAGCAAATGAATCGCCTGTTTACACCCCACACCCAAGGCCCAGCCATATCTTATGAAATTATTTTAGAACCCACACAAAAACACTGGCTAGTGGGGCTGGATACCGCCATATCCGCCGACAGCAGTTACGCCCAGTCTATTTGGCAGGGATGGGATTACCAATTAACTAACCGCAAACCCATTTTTAGTCGTTATGCCTATGCCCTTACCTCATACCCGCAGACAATACGAAATCAGGGACTTGGGTCCTTAGATCAGCAGGTAAATTTACAGCTCCCTAAAGACGGTAATCCGGAAACGGTACAATGGGTACAAGAGCTTCGCCAAAAATATCAAAACAACCGGGACTTTGCCCGAGCCCTGATGATGTATTTTGGTAACTCGGGGTTTGAATATACCCTTACTCCGCCAGCCATGACTTCAGATCCGGTGGACAATTTTTTATTCACCTATAAATCCGGCTTTTGTGCCCATTACGCTAGCGCCATGGCCTACGCATTTCGTTTGGCGGGTATTCCTGCACGGATCGTCACGGGCTATCAAGGTGGTACGCCACTTAATGACGATACCTTATCTATCTATCAATACGATGCCCATGCTTGGGTAGAAGCTTGGCTGGATGAAAACGGATGGCAACAATTTGATCCCACCACCATGGTGGCGCCTACTCGCATTAATGGCGGTTTTGAACACGCGGCCCGTTACTCCGGTGAACTCATTGGCGAAAACCCATTTAGCGGGTTATCCCACCAAGGGATATTTGCGTATTTGACGGCATTCGGTGCCAAAATGGATTATATGTGGAGTCGATGGTTTCTTGGGTTTAACGAAGAACGTCAGACAGATATTTTTAAACACATACTCGGCAAGCTATCGCCCCTTCGCATTGCCCTACTTGGCGGCGGTATCATTTTGCTTATTGTTGGCTTGCTCACCCTTTATTTTATGCCAAGGTGGCGACCTATACCTTTAGCCGAGCATCAGAAAGTTTACCTTGCCGCTGTTAAGCTCATTGAAGGTTTTACCGGCATACCCCGTGAAGAAAAAAGTGCAAGACGCTATTATCAGGCTATCGAGGCGACACTTCCTGAACCTATTGGTCGTCGCTTTTTCGCCATTACCCAATATTTTGAACATAGAGAATATGGCGCACCTCCGCCGCAGGCAATCGCCAAGGACAATCTGGCGCAACTGAAAACAGCCATTAAGAAACACCAACCGTTAAGGGCATGATCGCCTTTGATTAAGCAGACCCTAATTGCTGTTTTGCCATATTTTTATCAGGTATAAAAAAACCCGCCAAATGGCGGGTTTTTAGTCGAATAAGACGAATTATTTCGCGGCTTTACGGGCCTTCGCTTCTTCGATAACTTTTTCAGCTACGTTTTGAGGACACGCTGAGTAGTGGCTGAACTCCATAGAGAACTGACCACGACCAGAGGTCATTGTACGTAGTTGACCGATGTAACCGAACATTTCGGAAAGAGGTACATCTGCCTTAATACGTACACCGGTAGTGCCCGCTTCCTGATCTTTGATCATACCACGACGACGGTTAAGGTCACCGATAACATCACCAACGTGATCTTCTGGTGTAAATACGTCAACCTTCATCACTGGCTCAAGGATCTGAGGACCGGCTTTAGGCATAGACTGACGATATGCACCTTTCGCTGCAATTTCAAAGGCTACGGCTGAGGAGTCAACGGCGTGGAAACCACCATCGTATAACTCAACTTCAACATCAAGCACTGGGTAACCCGCAAGCGGTCCCTGTTGCATCATGCTAGCAAAACCTTTTTCGATAGCTGGGAAGAATTCTTTAGGAACGTTACCACCAACAACCGTTGATGTGAACGTGAAGCCTGAATTCACTTCACCTGGCTTGATACGGTAATCGATCTTACCGAACTGACCAGAACCACCAGACTGCTTCTTATGGGTATAGCTGTCTTCAACGGCTTGAGTGATCGTTTCACGGTAAGCAACCTGAGGTTGACCGACTTCAAGTTCTACCCCGTAAGTACGCTTCAAGATATCAACTTTGATATCCAAGTGAAGTTCACCCATACCTTTAAGGATGGTCTCACCAGAATCTTCGTCAGTTTCAACTTGGAAAGACGGATCTTCTGCAACCAATTTACCGATTGCGATACCCATCTTCTCGTTAGCGCCTTTATCTTTAGGCTTAACAGCGATAGAGATTACTGGCTCAGGGAAAATCATAGGCTCAAGCGTACACTCGTGCTTAGGATCACACAATGTGTGGCCCGTTTGAACGTTCTTCATACCCACAACAGCAAGAATATCACCAGCTTGTGCACTGGTAAGTTCTGTACGTTCATCAGCGTGCATTTCAACCATACGGCCAATACGCTCAGTTTTACCTGTTGCACTGTTAAGGATGGTGTCACCTTTGTTCAGTTTACCAGAGTAAATACGAATAAAGGTTAGGGCACCAAAGCGGTCATCCATAATTTTGAATGCCAGTGCACGGAAAGGTTCGTCGGTAGAAACCACAGCAACTTCACCCGTCGCTTCACCTGTGTCTGGATCCGTTAATGGCTGAGGATCAACTTCAGTTGGGCTTGGCAAATAATCAACAACAGCATCCAGCACTAACTGCATACCTTTGTTTTTAAAGGCCGAACCACAGAACGTTGGGAAGAACGTCATGTCTTTAGTACCTTTACGGATACAACGCTTGATGTCTTCGATAGAAGGCTCTTCACCGTCCATATAAGCCATCATCAGGTCGTCATCCATTTCAACAGCAGATTCGATCAACTGTTCACGGTACTCAGCAACCTTGTCTACCATATCGGCAGGCACGTCCTGAATTTCATAGTTTTCTGGTAAACCGGTGTCATCCCATACATAAGCTTTTTGCTCAAGTACGTCTACCACACCGACGAAGTCATCTTCGATACCGATTGGTAAGGTCATAACCAGAGGATTTGCACCAAGTACTTTTTTCACTTGGCCCACAACACGGTAAAAATCAGCACCCATACGGTCAAGTTTGTTCACAAAGATCAAACGGGCAACTTCTGATTCGTTAGCATAACGCCAGTTAGTTTCTGACTGAGGTTCAACACCGCCAGAACCACAAAATACACCAATACCACCGTCAAGTACTTTCAATGAACGGTATACTTCAACTGTGAAGTCAACGTGTCCTGGGGTATCGATGATATTCATACGATGATCTTTCCAGAAACAGGTTGTTGCTGCTGACTGAATGGTAATACCACGCTCAGCTTCCTGTTCCATGAAGTCAGTCGTTGACTCACCGTCGTGTACTTCACCTGTTTTGTGGATCTTACCGGTGAGTTTCAAAATACGTTCTGTAGTGGTGGTTTTGCCCGCGTCTACGTGAGCAAAAATACCAATGTTTCTGTAATGAGATAAGTCTGACATTAGTTCACTTTCGTTGGTTCAGAGTAAAAAAACGGCGGGATTATAAAGGATTTTAATACCAGATTTACAGCCCTTTGTGAAAAAAGTCTAAAACTTATTCAGCTGTTCCGCGCCAAGCCTTCTATTTTTTCTTTTAAATCATAAAGTTACAATTACTAAAAAGGAATTAATCTTTTATTACAGTAACGGTAACTTCATCGCGATCATGATAAAGATGCCGCACATTAATCATATAATCATGCTGCGCCTTTCCTAATCGCGTTTTTATTTCACCCAGAGCAGCCACCACTGTTTCATAGCGTTTCTTCATTGGCAGTTTCAGGTTAAATATGGCGTGATCAGCCCAGCCTTTATGTAACCAGTCGCTCATCAGTGCCGCCACCCTGTCGGGGCGCTCTATCATATCACAGACTAGCAAATCTACACGGCCAAATTTTGGTCTATAAGTAAATCCATCTTCAGCATAGTGATTTACCAGTCCCGTAGCCATTAAATGCTCATCAATTAAACCATTATCGATGGCCTCAACAGACAACTCTCTTTTTACTAGTTGATACGTCCAGCCGCCAGGACAGGCGCCTAAATCCACTGCCGTGCCCCCCTCCCTGAAAATACGTTGCCGCTGACTTTCAGTAAGCATGGTAAGAATAGCTTCTTCCAGCTTTAACGTTGAACGACTAGGTGCGCCACTGGGAAACTTTAAGCGACAAACACCGCTAGCAAAAGCACTTCTTTGTTTACCATAAGAATGCCCAACGTAGCATTTATCATAATCGGTGAAGAAAAGGTGGATCCCTCGACCATGGGGTTTCTCTTTGTAAGTCAGACGACCCGAGTTACGCAACCCCTGTCTTAAAGGCACGGTAAACTTACGACAGAATTTGGCCAATTCCTTACCCGCTTCCGTATCCGCATGTTCAACATATAATAACGTATTGGTATGCTCGTCACTGTCTGACGCCTCAATGGCGTGAAGGATAGGGCCCAATCTGTCTTTTTTTTCTAAGTCATCAAGATAATGGGTGATCACAATAATTTGGCGGGCAAAGATCGTTTGCGACACCGCCAATTGTTGACCAACGGTTTCCGCATCTCCCTCTTCGTTGCAATGAAAAACAACAAATCCCTGGGCACGATTAAACACCGGATAACCGTAAACCTGCAACTCAGCACAACATTGGGTTAATTCCGCCGCCACATCCCCTTCATATCCAGGGCGACAATACGCCAGCAAACTATTCATTGGTTGTGCCCTTTACCAGGCCGACAATAAGACAGCCCCATCCCACCATAAAACACAGGCCGCCAATGGGTGTTAACGGGCCAACAACAAACCAGTTGGCTAAGGTTAATAAATAAATGCTGCCACTAAATAAAAGGATACCGGCCACAAAAAAATACCCGGCTATCTTGGCCCATTTTAACGGCACTAACTTAGGGGTGAGCGCCAATATCAGTAACGCCAGTCCATGATACATTTGATAGCTCACCGCAGTATGAAAGGCACTTAATTGAGAAGCGGATAAGATCTCTTTTAATGCATGGGCGCCCAATGCGCCAAAAATAACCGCCAACAATGCAGCCACGGCGCCAAGAATGGCAAAGGATTTCATTTAGGTCTCCAATGTACGGATGAATTCACTGCCTACCATTGCGGCGGTTTGCAAATGGCTGTCCAACGTAAAGCCGCTGGCTTTACGAGGCTTAAGGCTGTGATCCCCATCTGGTAAAAAATTTAGCTGAACATGGGGCGGTAAATCGTATCCCATGACCTCGTCTTTCTGGCCAAAGGTGTCTCTTTCCCCCTGCACAATACAAACGGGTTTGTGCAACACCCGTAAATGGTCTGTTCTTAGTTTTTCAGGCTTCCCAGGAGGATGAAACGGATAGCCGAACACTAAGGCAGCATCTGCTTGGCATTGATTTAGCACCATGGTAGCCACCCGGCCGCCCATGGATTTACCGCCAATAATCAAAGGCCCTGAATAACGGCTTCTAACATCGCTAACGAGCGCAAGGTAATGGGCCAGCAATTTATCGATTTTATCCGGCGGTCGACGTTTTCCTGTGTCCGATATGGTTTGCATATAAGGAAAATTAAAACGCAGTACGCTGATCCCTTTAGCACATATCCGAGATGCCATATCGGCCATGAATTCCGACGCCATGCCAGCCCCCGCACCATGGGCGAAAATGAACAGCCCTTGAGGGCGGATGGCTTCATCAAGTTGGGTGCTAAATGTCATTTTGTTCTTCTTCCACCTGACCTAAAATCCACTCTCGAAAGGCAG
>NZ_JBAHZB010000130.1:0-8075 GCF_036697315.1 Alteromonas sp. 14N.309.X.WAT.G.H12 | reverse complement strand
CGTCCGGTACTCACAATTCCCCAGTTTAGCATTGTGGCTCCTTATCTCATGGCAGTGGTTATAGAATATATACGCAAAAGGGGCGTCATGCCGACACCCCGTGAACAAGATATTCAGTAAGGGTTTATTTGCCCATAATGCGGGTTCTTTTTAAAGCGGCAAAAATACACGCCAGCAAAAGTAACCCACCGGTAGCGGGGGCCGGTACGCTTGTGGGCGTGACGTCAATGTCGTTGCCAAATGCATCGGCAAGGTAAAAGTCGAGAATGCTAAAGTCGCCATCAAAAGCGCTGGTGGCCGTAAAAGTGGCCTGGCCTAATGAAAAGCTACTGGCGGGCAAATCGGCACTGTCGAACCACAGGGTGAATATTTCTACGATATTGTTGTCGAAAAAAGATAAGTCAGCAGCATAGAAGAAGGCACTGCTTAAAATGTCAGTGCTAAAGTCAAAGTTGTCAAAGGACAGGGCGGTCTCGTCAAAGAGAAGATCAAAGCCCAGTTCTGCCGCATTGGCATCAATATCGACAATAGACACATCCAGTAAAACCGTTTCGCCGGCGTCATAGCTACCTTTATCGGTATTTAGGTTAATGGATGTTGCTTGACTGTGCGCGCTAACGCAGCAAAAAAGTAAACTGGTCAGTAGGGTGGTTAATGGTTTCATGAGTATTCCTTTTCTGTGTTGGTCGTGATACGCCCTATTCATACAAACTATAGGGCGTATGGTTTTTCATCGTAATTTAGCTTTATTCAGCGGCGCAGTTAGCCCGCGTGCAAAGGGCCATAAAGCCTCTAACATCGCGACTGGATAAAACACCGTCGTTGTTAAAGTCAAAGCTAAGATCGGTTATCTCTTGGGTACGAATGCCTTGATAAAAGGCGGCGACATCGTTGACGTCCACATCTTCATCGCCGTCGAGATCACCCAATATTGGCGCCGCCGAATCGAAATCCAGCGTGATGTAATCCATGTTGATCCAACCGGTATCGTCGGCATCCAGCTGATAGCGGATGGTGTTCGTGCCCGCGTGGAGGGTCAGTAGCTCGGTTTGGTTGCTCCACGCATTCCATTCTACTGTTGTGGCAAAACTGCTTTGGAGTACGTCCACATCGTTAACATAAACACTTAATGTACGATTTCCGGCAGGGCCGAAAGTACCCATGGCATAACGCATATCCACTAAGTATTGCCCCGCGGTCTCTACCTCTACGGTAAACTCAACGGTATCGCCTTCGGTGATAAAGTCTTCCACATAGCCAGTACCGTGGAAGCCGTCGTGTTCGCTGCCTATGCCAATTCTGTGGCCATTGATGGCGGCATCTTCAGCTTCGTAAGCGCCTGTTACTTCAACTTCTTCATCGTCCTCATTGGTGGAACCTGATACTAGGTTAAGCAGCATATAGTCGAGATTTACTAAGCCTGTGTCATCGGCATCAAGTTGATAGGCAATGGTATTGTTGCCTGCTGCGAGTGTGATCGGGTCGGTTTGCACACTCCAGCTATCCCAGGCACTGGTTGGAATAAAGGTGGTTTTTGCGCTGTATTCCTCGTTAACATAAATACTCAGTGAATGGTCGAGATCAGGAGCGTCGCTTTGTAGGGCATAGACCATATCTATGGTGTACTCACCACCAATGGGTACTTCAACATTAAAGACCACAGCGTCGTTAATATCTTCTATGTTGCTAACATAGCCAAAGCCACTAAATCCTTCGTAGGTATTATCAGAGGTGGTGCCAACCAAAGTGGCTTCTTCGGCTTCATAAACCTTGTTCAGTACAATTTGATCCAGATTCACCACGCCAGTATCGTCACTGTCTAGCTGTAATTTAATGTCGTTATTGCCGGGCAGTAGGGTAACCAGGACTTCCGTTTCATCCCAGATATTCCATTCACCTGTGGTGGTAAATACACTTTGCACCTGATCTGTGCCATTGACATATACACTCAATGTACGATCACCACTTGGGCCATATAAACCCATGGCGTAACGGGTGCGCATAATGTATTGCCCACCTTCAATCGCATTCACTGTAATTTGCACAGAGTCACTCACGTTAAACATGTCACCAACAAATCCTGTGCCCATATAACCGGCGTGTTCATTACTGACTTTTGCTGAGCCCAATAACGTGCCATCTTCCGCCTGTTGCGTGAGGCTTTGGTTCGTTACCGAGATGTAGTCAATATTAATGCCGGCATCATCCGAATCTTTCTTCAACGTTAAGGTGGCGCCCTCGGGAATATTTACCGATATCACTTCTGAATTGGTATAGGTGCCCGACCAACCGCCGGTAGCGGTAAAGTTAATATTGATCGCGTGCTCGCCATCAACATACACACTGTAAGAGCCGGTATTTTTAGAGGCGTAACTTAAATACAGTGATGTGGCCGCAGGCATATTAGTAAATTCGATCCCTGAACCATCGGTGTGAATATTTTCCACACCCGCGCCACCAGAAGCATTGCTATCGGAATAAATAGAACCACTACCAAGGAGGTTGCCACTTTCCGCTTCTATTTGGGTATATCCGGAAGCGTCCACGAGTCCTGGTACATCAGGGGCATCGGGGATCCCGTCTAACAGATAAGCATATTCGTCTTCTATACCGGCATTGTCGATAATATCCAGTGCTTCCGCAGGCCAATCTGCATCTGGTACCACCGTTAGGTTGGTAATGGTGGAGTTAGGCGCTCCTATCTGATAAGCCCCAGAGGTGGAATATATGTTGTCGTAGTGATTGTCGCGTTTGTCACGCCACGCGTTTAACTCGAAGTTGTCTTGCCCTGGTACAATCTCAAACACCAAATCGTTACCGGTGTAATAAGCGGTTCCTTCATCGGGATGGTAAACACCCTGGAAATAAGTGGTTGGGGCTTTGACATAGTTGCCATTGGCTTCTGAGTTGGGCTGGCTGCCTAACGTGTAAAAAGCGCCACCGTCGTGTAGGTAGGTCATTACATTGTACACGCGGTTGTTATTAAATTTGTTGTTTCGTGCCACCGTTGTGGGGTTATCTGGGAGGGTTTCAACGGCGAAGTTATTCCAACCCCAGCCAAGGCTAACGCCCGAGTATTTGGTGTTCTGGATCTGGTTATGCAGAATTTCCAAGCCATCGGTGAAAAAGCCCGTTATTGCCGCATGACCAAAATAAATACGAGTGGTGTCATACAGTAAGTTATTTTTTACCAGTATGTTTTGCACTACGCCCTCTTTGTCCACGGGGTATTTTTCGTATTCACCGCCATCACCAATATACACGTGTTGTGGGTGAGCTATGTTTATTCCTGAGCCACCTATATCGACAATGGCATTACCGATAATTTGTGAATCTACAACATCGTTAGTAAAGTTAATGCCTTCATTGCCAATGTGTTTCACTGTGCCATTTTGAATGCTGATCCCTTCGGCATTGTTGACATTAATGGCTCCGGGCATCACATCGTAAGCGGTGTATTTGTCGTTGTGCCAGTTACCATCGCTGTAGGCCATCTTCCACGTGGCAGCTTGCACCGTTGCTTTGCCCGCAGAACCACCCACTTGAGGCAGCGTGGCTTCGGTATTGGCAAAGGTAATGCCGTCAAACACGATATCCGATACCTTATCGGCCACCGAGTTACCACTGATATTCAATAGCGTTTGAAGGCGAGGCGCATACACTTCGGCGGTGGTCATATCAACGCCGTCGGCATAGTAATAAAGAGTCTGATTGGCACGATCAAAATAAAACTCGTTGGCTTCGTCTAAAAATTCATAGGCATTTAACAGGGTGTGGGTACCTGAATTACGAAAGGCGCCCCAATTTTGGTTTTGTGCAATAGCCGCGTAAGGCTGGGAAAACTTAAGAATGCGTTCACTTCCATCAATGACGCTGTCCCGAACGGTAATGAAATTGGTATTCCAGGTGGTTTGGTTCATGATTTCCACATCTGAAGGGTTGCTCAGAGTCGGAATATCACTAAGGTTGTAGGCTGCACCATCCGCTTCGGTGCCGCTTATGCGTGCCCAATCTGCTTGGCCTGCGGTAATGGTGTAGGTGCCCCAGTCGCTGTTTGGGCGAGCGGTGGTACTGGCCATATAGGCGCGTTCGTCATTGACGATCAGGGTGCGTAGTTTATTGGTATGATCCAACGTGGCCTTATAAATATTGCCGTCGTGCACCGTCCAATCCGTTACCCGGGTTGCCCCGTTTAATACCGGAACTTCATCATCATACGCCTTGTAGATAACCTGATAGCCGTTGCTACCGGAATCGGCGGTGGTCAGTTCTAACGGGGCGGATATTTCATAATTTCCTCCGCGCAGGTAAACAATAATATCGCCGGTCATATTGGTATTTACGCTGCGTACAGCGTCCCGGGCTTTTTCAAGGGTTTTAAATGGCGAGGCTAATGTGCCTGTATTGCTGTCGCTTCCGTCGGTGGCTACGTAAAAGACCTGTTGGGTTTCGGCATGGGCAATAAGAGAATAGAACTGGGTTAGGGCCAGCACTATTACAAAAAATAGCGGGTGGTTTAGTCTGTGTCTGTGTTGTGAACTGTTCACTGATTTTCCCTCTAACGGTTTATTTCGCACTTTTTCGTGCATCAATTGATATATCAGTTACTGCATTTAATATATTTAAGGTAGAGGTTAAATTTATCAATCCTTTTTGTCAATATATTGTAAATAAAATGTGATTATTATTTTTTTCGCTATTTTTAATGAAATGCAGAGAAAGGGGGGATAGCGCGTCACGGCAGCAAGATTGTCACCGTGGCGCTGGATAATAATGGGTTAGCGGCTTTCTGCTATGGAGGGGGACAATTCTTTAATGGCTGTTGGGCATAAACTCAGACCGTGTCCTGGCGTGTCGGGCAGCACTATATGGCCGTTTTCAATGACAAAGGGTTTTGCCACTATATCGTCCCAATTTAGCATGGAATGCTCAGTATAGAGGGTTTCAGGGAGCGCAGAAGCAATATGGGCTCCCAATTCCATCGGGGTATTACCTAAAGACACGGAAATGCCTTTCTCTGCACACAGCCATGCGATCTTGTGGGCACCAGAGAAGTCGCCGTGAATATTAATCACATCAGCGGCGTCATTGTCCACAAGGGCTTTTTTGCCCGCAAGGTTAAGGTATTCTCCGGCATTGATATAGGTATCTTTTAGTGCCGCTTTCATTTCGATTAGGCCTCGGGTGTCGTGGCGCAAGATAGGATCTTCCACCCAATAGATAGGAAATCCGGCATTTTCAAAGGCGCGAATACGACGAATGGCCTCTTTGGGGGACCAGGCTTCATTGGCATCCACCATTAACAATGGCGTCGTACCAACGGCGTCGGTAACCAGTTGCAGGCGGGCGATATCTCTTTCTATATCCGGGTGACCCACTTTTACTTTATAACCGCTAAAGTTGTGCTTAGTGGCCGCAGAATAAAAATCAAAAACCTGTTGGTCAGTCATGTGATAACACACCCCACTTCCGTAAGCTTTAACCTTGTTTTTAGTGCCACCAAAAAACTGGTACAGCGGTTGATTCACACGCTTTGCCGCCAAATCCCACAATGCTTGGTCAATGGCTTGATCCAGATGATAGGGGAGAGGCTGAATATTCCCTCCTCGTGGCCGGCTTAATTGGTGAATTAAGCCTTCGGGTGTGCGATTGCGCATCTTGGGAAGACATTGCTGTGAAAATAACGCACTGATAAAACTGGCGTCAGGCAAGGGCGCAGATAGTGATTGAAAAAAGCCGAGACCCTTCATCCCATTGCTGTCAAACAGTTCTAATGCACCAATCCACACGTGGCTTGAAGAAATTTGTGAGTCCCCAATTATTCGATCTCTTGGGAAGTCAAAACAATGAATGCGGGCGTGTTGTATTGTTGAATTCATGGCGTTCTCATCTCTCGAAGGCTGATCTATAACGTTCTCAACCTGTCTATAGTGTTCTTACTGTACAGCGTTGCAGCGCAAAGGTGTGTACGGCGTATAGGTGCCTGGCGGCTTTAGTCGCCAGGTCACCTTTTTAACTGATATCTCAATCGCTGCACCATGGGCGGCTGATTGCCGACAGAATAGCAATTGTGACTTGTACATAGGCATCATGACTTGTGAATTGCTTGTTAAATATATTGGGTTTGATTAGACCAATCTCTGCCTTTCTTCTGCCTATTCACACTGTTCAGTAACAATAAAAATACATTCACTTTTAAGAAATCAGTGATTATCCATATCAATCTTAGTCATTTTGCGTATTATAGTTAACTAGATGTAATCTCAGCTGTCAAACTGATATTTTAATCTTTATGTTAAAAACATATGAAAATGTTGTTGAAATATCAATTGCGACATGTAATATTCTCTTCATATTGATGCTTAGAGATAACCGCTATCGGTACTCAGCACAAATTCTATCGAGGGAGTAAACATGAAATTTAATAAATCATTAGTAGCCGCTGCGGTTACCTCTGGGATGCTTTTCAGTCAGTTTGCCGTGATGGCCGCTGAAGATGGCAGTGATGATGTTGAAGTGATTGAAGTACGAAGTGGTATTAGAGGAAGCATCATTAATTCACAAAACCTTAAACGCAATTCCCAAGGCGTGGTTGATGCGATAACCAGCCAAGATCTGGGGAAGTTTACCGATGATAATATCGGTGCAGCCATAGCGCGTATACCGGGCGTTCAAATTCAACGTAACGATAATGGTATAGGTGGCGATCGTGCGTCTATCCGCGGTATGGGCCCGTTATTTGTCAATACCACGGTCAATGGTCGTACTCCTTTATCTCACGGTGATGAAGGGATTGGTAATATTCGCCAATTCAACCTTGATGTGATCCCCACAGAAATCATCAGCGGCGTGGTGGTGCGCAAAATGCCCACAGCAGAAACCATAGAAGGTGGTATTGGTGGTTCGGTAGAGCTGCAAACCATGCAACCTCTGCAAGCGCACAATCTATATAAGAACAATGATAATTTTGGCGGCGTAGTTACCGTCTCGGCAATTAATGACAGCTTAACTGAGCAATGGGAGCCTAAGTTCTCCGGGGTATTTGGTGCCCGTAATGATGACAACACCATTGCCGGCTATGTGGCCATTGTCTCGTCTGATATCGACTATTCGGTGGACGAAGCCTATACCCGTGCCCAAGAGCGGGATATTCAAATCGATACCGATGGTGATGGGATTGCCGATAGAGTCGAAGAAGATGTGATTTCTCATAGTCGTATTACCATGAACGCCATCCGCGGGAATAAAGAGCGTGAATCGATTTCTTATGGTATTGAATGGCAAGCCAGAGATGACATTAAAGTGGGGATTAATGGCTACACCTCCACTTATGATGTGTATTCTCAGCGGCCAACGGTGGATCTGTTCTTTGATTACAATGGCGTTTTTGATGAAGATGCCATATCCATTGAAAACAACTTTGTTCAGTCCATTGACGGGTCAGGGATCACCGATCCCGGTGGCGATTTTAAGGTCGAAAATTTTGACCTCTTGTTTAATAATTTATCCGAAAATAATGTTGTCGGAATCAATTTTGAATACGGTGCCTATAGCGACTTTACCTTAAAGGCAGATATCTCTTATTCCAGTGTGGAATTTGTTCAAGACTTGCGTTTGGGCATTATGGGCGCTTACGGCCTCGATCCTGCTGACTTCCGTTTTGATGGCACCGGTGATTTGCCCTCCTTTACCTATGGTAGTGAAGTTAACGATCCGGATTCCTACGTGAGTGTTGGTTTCTTCGGTCGTGATCGTCGCGGTAACAATGACCAATTAGCCATCAAGCTGGATGCGGAATGGGTATTGGATGATGGCATTAACATTAAAGCCGGTGTGCGCCGCGCAGACACCGAAATTGATGTCCGTGAAACTGGTCGCTTTACCTTGTTATGGGATGATCCCGACCTTGCTGCGGCATCCTTTACCGGCAACATGACGGAAACCCTGTTTCCAGGTGCTAACATCAATTTCAATCAATTTTTAGAGCCGGATTACGATGCTCAAGCGGCGGTTTATCCTGATATTTTTAATGAACGCGCATCCTCCTCAGCAATTAATGGCTCGTTACTTAATGC
>NZ_JBAHZB010000012.1:39839-61381 GCF_036697315.1 Alteromonas sp. 14N.309.X.WAT.G.H12 | reverse complement strand
GCCCCTTCTTCTGCTGGAAGGGCAACGATGTTCAATATACCTTCGTCCACAAAAGCGTTTTCTTCATTGTCGGTATAGCATTGGGCTTCATTGTTCCCACCACCGTCACAATTCACTTCATACGTCCAGTAATTCTCATCGATAGCACCACCTTCAAACTCATCATGCCAAACCAGCTCCCAGCCGGAGGGTTGTGAGATGTCAATCCCATCCACATCCGTTGAGGTCTTTGCACTTTCCCCGCAACCAAACAGTGATGTAACCGATATCGCCGCCGCTATCCTCGTTATTTGAATAAAATTTTTCGTCATTGTAATTCGTCCTGAACCAATATTGTTGAGTGTCAGTCGTTACCGTAGATCCCACGGTCACAAATGTAAGCGCTTACAAATATAAGCCAAATAAAAGCCATCAAAATGAAAGCGCTTACATAAAATTAAGATAGAGTGACCAAAAAATCAACATTTGAATCATATTTAATAACAATAACTTTACAAACTGCAGGGGATTAATCTTCCATAACAAAAGATCACCTAGCTGATGCTGTTTTAACCAAATACTCCTCGACAGGCTGCGCCGGATTCTTTATATTGCGCGGCCACATCGCATAAACGCTGCGCTTTTTTTATTCTGCTTTTAACATTCGGGATTTTGTTTTGATTACCACTGCCAACATCACCATGCAATTTGGCTCGTCGCCACTGTTTGAAAATATTTCTGCCAAATTCGGAAACGGGAACCGCTACGGTTTAATTGGTGCAAATGGCTGCGGTAAATCCACCTTTATGAAAATTTTAAGCGGCAAGCTTACCCCGAGTGCCGGCAATGTTTCTGTTGCTCCCGGCACGAAACTGGGCATATTGAACCAGGATCAGTTTGCCTTTGAAGAGTATTCGGTTGTCGATGCGGTGATCATGGGCGATCAAGCCTTGTGGGAAGTCAAAAATGAACGGGATGCCATCTATAGCAAGCCGGATATGAGCGAAGAAGACGGCATGCGTGTGGCGGATCTTGAAACCCAGTTTGCGGAAATGGACGGTTATACCGCCGAAGCTAGAGCTGGCGATATTTTACTTGCTGCCGGCATCGATGAACATTATCACTTCGGATTAATGAAAGAAGTGGCACCGGGTAGAAAAGTGCGGGTACTCTTGGCCCAAGCCTTGTTTGCCAACCCCGATATTCTGTTACTGGATGAGCCCACCAACAACCTCGACATCTACACCATTAATTGGTTGGCAGAAGAGCTGAACAAGCGTAAATCCACCATGATCATTATTTCGCACGATCGCCACTTTTTAAATGCGGTTTGCACCCATATGGCCGATATTGATTACGGTGAGCTACGGATTTACCCCGGTAATTATGATGCCTTTGCCGAAGCCTCCGCCATGGCACAGCAACAATTGCATTTAGAAAATGCGAAAAAATCGGCAGAGATCGAAGAGCTGCAAAAATTTGTCGCCCGTTTCTCGGCTAATGCATCAAAAGCGAAACAAGCCACATCCAGAGCCAAACGCCTGGAAAAAATCGAGCTGACAGAAATCAAAGCCTCCAGCCGCCGTAAGCCTTATATTCTGTTTAAACAACACAAGAAACTACACAGGCTGGCTATTACGCTGGAAGGACTGGGTCATAGCTATCCTGACGTCCCTCTTTTCAACGACGGCAACTTACTGCTGGAAGCAGGCTCAAGACTGGCCATTATCGGTGAAAACGGTGCTGGTAAAACCACCTTATTAAAATGTTTAACCAACGAAATCCAGGCTAATGAAGGCACGGTAAAATGGGCCGAAAATGCCGCCGTTGGCTATGTTCCTCAGGACAGTTCTGCTGAATTTGCCAATGATCTCACCTTGTTTGAGTGGATGTCCCAATGGCGCGGGCCAAAACATGATGACTTACAAGTAAAAGCCATGTTAGGGCGTTTACTGTTCGGCTCTGACGATTTTAATAAAAAAGTATCGGTTTGTTCAGGTGGAGAAAAAAACCGCTTATTATTCGGTAAGCTCATGTTGCAAGACATCAATGTGATCATTATGGATGAACCCACAAATCACTTGGATATGGAATCCATTGAAGCGCTCAATATGGCACTGGAGAGTTTCGACGGTACCGTTGTGTTTGTCAGTCATGACCGCGAATTTGTCTCTACGCTGGCCACCCAGATCATCGAAATTAAAAACAACAAATTAAACGTTTTTGAAGGCACCTACGACGAATTTCTCGCCCATTGTGAAAGTGCCGCGTAGAATATGAAAGCCAAGGCTAAAGACAATTACTTAGTTGTCATATTAGCCCTGTGTGAACTAAGCTCTATGGCAAGTCTCGTTTAAGTAAGTGGTTATGCCAGAGTTGTCCCCCTGCCCCAAACAAATCGTCCCCATTCTGGCCGGCGGTGGCACCCGCTTACCCGCCCATATCGGTATTTTGCAAGCCCTTCAGGAACTCAATATTGAATGCCAACACATCGTGGGGGTGTCCGGAGGCTCGATTATTGCCGCCTTGTTTGCTAAAGGGGTTTCCCTGGATAAAATGAAATCCCTCGCCCTTGAAACGGACTTTCGCCAGTTTGCTGACTTTTCCTTGTGGCGTTTATTACGGGAAGGCGGACTGGCTTCAGGAGATCGTTTTGAAAAATGGCTTGATGATCTCCTCGAAGGGATCACCTTTGCAGCATTGCCCATTCAGCTGCATATTCTGGCAACGGACGTCAACGGCGGTGGGCCTGTGTTATTCGATAAAGAAAACACACCAGAGGTGAAAGTTTCCGCGGCGGTTCGGGCTTCTATGTCCATTCCCTTGGTGTTTGCCTCTCGCCCCTATGAAGACAAGCTTTTGGTGGATGGCGCGATTTTATCGGAAGATGCATTGTTCCGCGACTGGCAAGGTGACGGAACCCTCTCGGTGTGTTTCCGCTTACAAAGCAAACAAAAGAAAGAGTCGTTAACCCAGCAACGACGACGATTTGTGCTGCCCCTTTATCTGACCTTGCTGGCCCGTACCTTTATGTCTGCGTTGTCCCGAGAATACGTTCACGCTGAATTTTGGCAACGCACCATCCTGGTGGATACCGGTGAAGTTTCCGCGGTGGATTTCAACGCCGATACAACGGATAAACAAGGGTTATTTGATACCGGTTATCAAACAACCCTGCGTTTTTTACCTGCCAAACTCCATCGTCAGTTGCAACAAGAACACAATTAATTCCCAATTTCGGGCGGACAATGTACTTTTTTTCCTTTTTTTCTTTGTGCATACTTGACTCTGGAGTTTACTCTAGGGTTTAAAGTCTGCATCATGAAAAAAACGCAGTTATATAAAATAGGTGAATTGGCAAAACTTGCCGGCGTTAGCGTCGACACCATTCGCTTTTATGAAGAAAAGGGGCTCATCGCGCCTCACAGTCGATCCGCATCTGGGTACAGGTGGTTCTCTGAGCAAGAACTGGAAAAGTTACGTTTTATACAACGTACTAAGGCCGTAGGCTTTACCCTGAATGAGATCGCTGAGCTAATGGCCCTTAAACTTCACCCCGACGCCCATACCTGCGAAGAGGTCAAAAATGTCACCTTGGACAAAATTGATCAGGTATCAGCAAAAATCGCTGAACTGGATAAAATACGTCATTCGTTACAGCAGCTCGCCGTTGCTTGTGACGGCGGTGCCCATAGCTCTCAGCACTGTACTATCTTGCAACTCTTGAATTCGGATACCCCGCTATGACAGACATCACCCTTTTACTCGATAACTTTATAGGCTTGTTTATTGAGTCTGCGCCCTGGCTACTGATGGGATTACTGGTTGCCGGTATCATGCACGAGCTGGTACCTGTCTCCATGCTGCAAAAACACATGGGCGATAACAGCGTCGGCGCGATTATTAAGGCCGCGGTGATCGGCGCACCTTTGCCCCTATGCTCCTGTGGTGTCATTCCTGCCGCGCTGGGATTACGTCGAAGTGGGGCATCAAAACCCGCCACCGTCTCTTTTCTGGTATCAACACCCGAGACGGGGGTAGACTCGGTATCCGTGTCCTACGCATTGTTAGGCCCGTTATTTGCCATCATCAGACCCATTGCAGCCATTTTTAGTGCAATTTATACCGGACTGATGGTGAAGTTTTTTGCGGATCTCGATCAGCCTAAAGTACAACCCAAGGCAGCTGCCACAACCACCCAATGCGGTGAAAGCGCTCCAGCCAGCGCACCGAGCACATCATGCTGTGGTTCCAGCCCTAAGAAAGAAGCGGTAACACCCGTCTCCTGTTGTTCATCTAAAAAGGCTCCGGAAAAAACAGCCCAAACCTCGGGATGCTGCTCAAATACATCCACCGAAAAGGATGCGGACTCAAAAACGCCCTTTTTTGCTAAAATCGTCACCCTTTTTCAGTTTTCCACCGGTAAATTACTGCAAGATATTACCCTGTGGCTCCTTATCGGTTTGGCCCTTGCCGCTGTCATCCAGACCTGGGTACCGACGTCCTTTTTAACCCAATGGGGAGACGGTTTTATTGCCATGCTGGTGATGGCGTTAATTGGTGTGCCCATGTACATCTGCGCCACCGCATCCACGCCTCTGGCCGTGGGCTTTTTGTCCGCCGGTCTTTCACCCGGTGCCATCTTGGTCTTTATGCTGGCCGGTCCCGCCACCAATGTCTCCACCATGGGCATGATTGGCAAAGAATTAGGTAAGCGTTCGCTGGTGTTGTATGTATTTAGTATTACCACAGCCAGCATTGGGCTTGGCTACTTACTTAACTATGCTGTGGACGCCTTTTCCTTGTCCGCGTTTATCGCCCATCCCACTTCCGGGCATCATCACGGCGAAACCGTGGGGCATTTATATACTTTATGCGGTATTGTGCTGGCAGGATTGATCATAAAAAATATCTTACACACCCTGAGCAAAAGAACAGCAACGACTAAAAACACCGCCACGTCTTGCCACTAAAGGCGCGTTTGAAAAACCCGGGTTAAGCACCTCGCTGAATAAGGCGTCGTGCTTAACCATCAAGGTGATTCGTCTGCCTAGATTGCGTATTGTTTGTCTAACTCACTTAAGCCTAAGCCACTGCGCTTATTAACCCGTATCTGCACAGGGATCCGCTCTTTCATGGCTTCAATATGACTGATCACGCCGATCATTTTGCCCGATGCATTAAGGTTATCGAGAGCATCAAGGGCAATATCCAGCGTTTGGGCGTCCAAGGTGCCAAACCCTTCATCTAAGAACAAAGAATCAATACTGGTCTTGTGGCTAACCAAATCAGACAAGGCCAGTGCCAAGGCTAGACTTACCAGAAAACTCTCACCACCAGACAAGGTTTTGGTATCCCGCTCAATATCCCCCTGCCAGGTATCAATAACCCGAAGACTTAATCCCTCCCCCGCATGACGAGTAAGCCGATAACGGCCATGTAAGCGTTGTAACTGACGATTAGCCAGCACCACCAAATTATCCAGTGTTAGCCCTTGGGCAAATTTACGGAATTTATGACCATCCGCCGACCCAATAAGGCCATGCAGGGCGGCAATATCATCAAAGTGTGCTTCTTTTTCTGCTATTTCGGCTAATATCGACTGATATCTGCGGCGAAAATCATCATCTTGGCGCAAACTCGCTGACAACTTTCCCTTGTCTTCAAGCAGTGTATCTCGCTTTTGTTCAACCTCCGCTAAGGCGGCTTTAAGGGCCTCCACCTCAGTTTGCTGCCATTGTTCGGCCAAGGTACCGGTTTGCCATTGCTGTAATTGGGCTTTCGCCTTTTGTTGCAAAGCCATACTGTCGCTAACCGCTTTTTCCAAACGGGTTTTAAGGGCCGTGAGATTTTCCCGTTCGCTAGACGGCAGTAATGCCTTTAAAAAGGTCTCATCGTCATCAAACCCTTGCCCTTGTCTTTCTTGTTCCCATGTCTGGTTTATCTGCTTTTGTGTTTTTTGTAACTCGAGTAATGTCTGTTCAGCATTTTCCTTTTTGCTTTTCCCTTCAATGTACTTTTCGCTGCAAGCTGCGTAAACCTGCTGGGCGCTTTCCAATGCCTGCTTTTTCTCTTCCAAGGTGTCAGTTAACTTGGTGAGTGCTTCGGTGGTATCCACATCACCGAGTAGTGCACGCCGAGTATCCAGCGCCTTATTCATTGCTACCTTGCGCCCTGCTAACGCCTTCTCGTCTTCCCTTAATCCCGCCTGACTGCTGTTAAGGGTAGCTTCAATCCGTGCTTTATCTTCCGCTAGGTCACGGCGGATATCTTTTTGTTCTACCCACTGTTTGTGCTTGGTGTGCCAGGCTTCACTTTTTCTCTGTAGTGCATTGAGCCAAGAGACAAGATCGCTTTCAGGGATAGGTTGATTAATCTTTCGAGCTTCCTCGGCAAGCTGTTCTTTGATGGCATTAACGGCATCACCATGGTGATCTAACGCGGTTTGATTATGCTTAAGTTCGCTGGCAGTTTGTTTTATCTCGCTTTCTAGTTTACGTAGTGTATCGGAACGTTCGCTGCGTTGCTGATGCTGCTGTTCAAGGGCTTTGCTGGCTTGTTTAACCTCATTGGCCCCCTTACGTAATGCACTGCGATGGGCTTGTAGTGCGCCGCGCTGAGTTTCCAGCGTTCCATCGAAGGCCTCTAGCCCCTGACTATCATCAATACTGATGGCTAAACCCAGTTGGGTGATCACCTCTTGCCATTGGCATAGGGTACTTTCTTGCTCTTGATGAAGCTGGCCAAGGGCAAGTTGGTGTTGCTCAATACGCGCCCCTAATGTTTCCCACTGCCCAGCGGCGTCACGGCCCTGCTGTTCAGCCTGTTGTAATTTTTCTTCCATGGCCCGTTTGCGCGCCACCGTGTGTGGCACATCCACCGCCATAGAAGCAAGGGCAGGATGAGACGTGGCACCACATAATGGACACGCCTCGCCCTCACTCAAGGCTTCACGATAAGCCGCAAGTTGGCCTTCCTGATCGATAAGGCGAACCAGATCCTGCAGTGATTGATTGTATTGTCGCCATTGCTCACGCAGGGCATCCCGACGATTTTGCGCCTGTTGTCGTGCCTCTTCATCCTTGGCAAGATTGTCAGCGAGTCCTTTGGCTTTAATCTGTTGTTGCTGGTGTTGAGACTGAATCGATTTAGCTTTGGTCAGGGGTAAGAGCAGGTTTTCGATACGGTTAAGTTCCGATTCCACTGCCTGCTCATCTTGTATTTTTAACAGAGCGCTAAGGGCCTGTTCACATTGATCCCGCTTACCTTGGGCATTTTTCAATGCCGTATCTGCCCGCTCATACTCAGCATTGGCCACGTTAAGCGCGCTGTTTAAGGAATGATATTGTTGCTGGCCTGCGTTTATTTTCGCCTCTAAGGTTTGCAGTTCTGCCGTGTGCTGAACAAGGCTATTGACTTGCCCCCGCCACCCGCTTAATAAGGCCGATAAGGACTCATCATCGCTATGGGTTTGTAAATAATTAGCATGCTCGGCCAGACGCTGATCCACATCATCCAAACATTTTTGATTCTCCTGCAATGCTTGCTGATGCTGTTGATACGCCCGTTGTTTTTCATCAATGGTAGTCTGCGCCCGGTCGATTTCCTGCTTAAGACGGGCAATCTCCCTATCAAGGGGCACCACCTGCTGGTGAATCATCTGGATCTGGGGTTCGGCATTCGACTGATAGTCATTTAACTCATCACTGGCACGTTTTCTTTGCGCTTCTGCGTCCTGTACCTTTGTTTGGGCATGGTAAAAGTGCTGACGTTGTTGCTCTGTTTGCGCTTTTTTTTGCGCGTATTGATGCTCAATATCACCTTTTTGTTGCCAACGTGCCCTCAGTTGTTCGGCGGGTTCACCGCGCTGTAGACGTGTCAGTTCATCTTGGTGAGCAGCCATGGCCTCCTTAGCCTGCACAAGCTGCTCGTCGGCAAGCTGACAATCTTGTTGCCTTTGCCCTTGGGTATCAAAATAGTTAATCCCTTGCTGATACCTTGCAAGCTCCCTTCTTATCTCTTCGAGGGCGTTTTGGGTTTGTTCTAGGGTGCTTTGTACTTCCCCCCGTTGCTCATCGGTTAACATGTGAACATTCTCTTTGTTACCCCGAAGAAGCAGTAAGCGCTGCTCGGCCGCTTTGTATTCTTCGTGCACCCGTCTGGAAATATCGCCGTAGATTTCTGTCCCCGTTAGTTCTTCAAGTAATTCCGCTCTGTCATTTTCATTGGCGTTTAAAAAGGCGGCGAAATCCCCCTGAGACAACAACATGGATTTAGTAAAACGGGCGAAATTCAGCCCGGTAATGGCTTCAATTTCATCGGTTTTCTGCCGGATCTGCGAAGCCAGTACCTTGCCACTTTCACTTTCTGCTAATTCCACATGTGCCGGTTGCAGATTTCCATCGGCCTTACCTCGGGCACGACGCATACTCCAAAAAGCCCGGTAAGCCTTCCCTTTAACGGAAAAGGTCACTTCCGCCAAGCAATCTGCCGTTCCCCGGGTCATGATTTCATTGGCCGTACTTGAGATCTGGCCTAAACGGGGAGTTTGGTGATAAAGGGCCAGACAAATAGCGTCCAGCAAGGTGGTTTTTCCGGCACCGGTAGGCCCGGTAATAGCAAACAGGCCATTTTCACTAAAGGGAGATTGGGTAAAATCTATCTTCCATTCCCCTTTTAGTGCATTCAGATTTTTAAGACGTAACGAGAGGATCCTCATTCTCCCTCCGGCTCCTCATACAGGCTTTGCATAATTGTTTGAAAATTCGAACGCAGCCGCTCACGAAGGGCCTTATCCGTCTCTTCCGGCATCAAGGCTAAACGACGTTCAAACACGTCCTGGGGCGTAAGCTCTGCAAGCTGCTCCTCGTGTTGTTGCTGTAGGGTGGTATCTTTGTGGGCTTGCACCCGACGCAACTGCAGGATCTCCACCGGTTTGTTCTCGGCCATCTCTTGTATTCGCTGATGCAAATCGGGCAAATAACCTTGTGTGGTTACTTCAATACATAACCAAATGGCATCGTCAGTGTCACTGATTTGTGCCAATTGGGCTTCAATGTCAGTTAAATCACCAGTCATCACCGCCATAGCCTGAAAGCGTGGAATTTCCACTGCGCTTAGGGTGGGTTTTGTTCCATCAAAAGCCACTATCATCACCTGTTTGTTACTACCGAGCTCATCAAAACTTAACGGAATAGGCGAACCGCTATAACGGATATACTCGCTTTTCCCTACCCGTTGTGGTCGATGAATATGGCCTAGGGCAATATAATCGGCGGGCGGAAAATTATCCGCACTATAGCCATCAAGGGTACCGATATAGATTTCTCTGACACTGTCAGATTGGGTTACCCCTAAGGCGGTAAGGTGACCAGTCGCCACAATGGGAATGTCAGCGCCCCAAGCGCGCCGTTTTTTTTGCGCTTCTTCAAACACCGCCGCATAATGCTGCTTGATAGCCTCGCCAAGCAGGGCTTTTTTATCTTCGCCACTTTGTCCGGCTTCACTGTGGATGACATCCCGAGGACGAATAAAAGGAATGGCACAAATCAGGCCGATCACGGTACCGTCGGCCTGTTTGATCTCCACCACCTGTTCCGTCACATCCTCAGCACAGGATGCAATCACATGAGTATTCAAACATGATAGTAAAGACTTACTTTCATTCAGTACAGAGACTGAATCATGATTGCCGCCTAATACCACCAACGTACAAGCATGGCTCTGCAATTCCACCACAATCTGATTGTACAATTCACGGGCATAGCTTGGCGGCGTAGCGGTATCAAACACATCCCCGGCCACCACCACCACATCAATCTCATGTTGCTTTACCACCCCAAGTAGCCAGGTAAGAAACTGACGATGTTCGTGTCTACGATTTTGGGTAAAAAAGCTCTGACCAAGATGCCAGTCTGAGGTATGTAACAGTTTCATCCCACCCCTCATTATTAGTGCGTCGATGCATAGGGTGACGGACCCCCTTGGGCAATAAAGTCATCAATGCGTTTTTCAAGTACAGTTAAGGGCACAGAACCTAAATGCAAAATCGTGTCGTGGAAATGACGAATATCAAACTTATCGCCCAACGCCTTTTGAGCACGCTCGCGACAAGACAAGATGGTCATCTCACCTAGGTAATAAGACAATGCTTGTCCTGGCCACGCGATATAACGGTCAACCTCGGTGGCAATTTCATGAATCGACAAGGCGGTATTGTCCTGCATATATTGCTGCGCCTGCTTGCGTGTCCATCCCTTGGCATGAATGCCTGTGTCCACCACCAATAGCGCGGCTCGCCACATTTGGTAACTCAACATACCAAAGATTTCATACGGGGTATGGTAAAGGCCCATCTCTTCGCCGAGTTTTTCGGTATACAGTGCCCAGCCCTCACCGAAGGCCGACACATAGGACTCCCGACGAAACGCTGGGATCTCCTCATTTTCCAAGGACAGTGGCATTTGAAAGGCGTGACCAGGCGCCGACTCGTGCAGGGTTAACGCCGGTAACGAATAGAGAGGGCGAGAGGGAAGATCATAGGTATTCAGCAAATAGATCCCCGGACCACCGCGGCCGGCGGTATAAAAAGGCGCAATATCATCGGGTACAGGTTCAATGGCAAAACGCGCTCGCGGTAAACGGCCAAACCAATCCGCCGCAACCCCATCAAACTCTTTGGCTATCCAGGCCGCTCTGTCGAGCAAGTCCTGGGGCGTATCCACATAAAACTGGGGGTCGGTACGCAAAAAATGCAAAAAGGCATGGAGGTCACCGTCAAAGCCCACCTCATCCATAACCTGATACATGCGCTCCCGTATGGTCGCTACTTCCTTTAAACCGATTTGATGAATTTTCTCAGCACTGTAATCCAGCGTGGTGTATTTTCGAATTTGCGACTCGTAATAAGCTTTGCCATTGGGCAAATCGATGGCAGCGATGGAGGGCTGTGCATTGGGGATATAGTCATTGACGAGAAAGGTCAATAATTTTTGGTGGGCAGGGATCACATCGTGATTAATCACATTGCGGGCCTGTTCCAACAGTCTTTGGCGCTCCTGGGCGGAAAATCGTTTAGGAAGGCGAGTAAAGGGCGCAAAATACACATTGTCATCCCCCTTGGCCTGCACCACCGACTCAACGGATTTTTCTCGCCCAACCAATGAAATTTTAGGCAGCGTAAACTGACGCGCCAAACCTTGTTCCATGTTCACAATTTGCTGATCAAAATACCGCGGCATATCTTTTAGCCAGGCCAGGTAGTTCTCAAATTCCTGTTTACGGGTAAAGGTTTTTTTCGATAGGTAAGTCAGATCGCTCCAAAACGCGGTATCGCCAATTAAAGGTTTTTCATAGGTGCGAAATTTCTGCTCTGCGATGAGGTTTTCAATTTGTGCCCGATATACCGCATAATTTGTTTGATTCTCTGCCGACAAAGCCGCTACGGGAATGGTATTAAGATCTTGTAATACCTGTTGCCACATGTGTAAACGCTCCTCTTGCACTTTTTTACTCACATCCGGCAAGGCACGAGGTACGCTTCGTACATCAGTGTTCTCATCGATGCTCAGGGTGTGTTTACGCCACGCCCATTCATCGCTGTAGATGGCAGTGAATTTGTCATCCACATCTAATGATCTTTGGCGCGTAGGATCTTGGGCGCCATAGGCAGAATATGTCGCTGTGATAACCGAAAGCGTGAAAAACAAGATGCCTATTCGTTTAATATTATCTTGCACTGTTTACCTCTTTGATTTTGTTCTTGTTTAAAGCAAGGTGTCTTTTGATTGGGCCTCACCGCCCTGATATTATTGTTATCCTGCACTGTTACCGTGCGCGACTCAGGTATAAAGGTCACCGAGAATACGCCGTAAAGGCAATATCGAACAACGGCTTATTTAGCCATTTTTCATGTCGCTATTTCAGGTTACACTATATCAGATGAGCTACGTAGTCCCTAAACAGCGGTATCAAACACTGCTGGAAATTAAAAAAAGTAAATTCTATGCCTGCGCGGGATGTGTGGAAACCCGTGACGAGGCCATGACCATGCTGGCTGAGTTAAAGGCCCAATATCCCGATGCCCGTCATCATTGCTGGGCCTATTTATTAGGTAACCCGGCGACGCCTGTCACTATGGCCATGTCTGATGACGGCGAGCCATCAGGCACCGCAGGAAAACCCATACTCAATGTGTTGCAGCATAAAAATGTGGGCAATATCATGATGGTGGTAACCCGCTATTTTGGTGGTATCAAACTGGGTGCTGGCGGCTTAGTACGCGCCTATTCAGGGGCTGCCCAACAAACCATGGCCACATTACCCGTATTACAACGGGTGTCTCTTAGTACCTTTACGGTGGAAACGAGTTTTGCCAATGAACAATTTATCCGTCATTGGGTAGACTCTGTTGAAGGCTGTGTACATAACTGCGATTATGGAGAAACCGTCAAACTCAGCATTGGCATCCCAGACACTGCCACCCCATCACTGATGGCCTATGCAGGAAGTTTACATCTAACCGTAAAAGCTGGAGAAAATACACAATGAGGAACTATACTGATATTGTGTTTTCTTAGCTTAGAGACCCTGAAAAACTATTTGTGGGTAAAAACAGCGGAGTTTTTTATTGCCAATGATTAATAAGCATCCTGGGGCAACACGCGCTTATTCTATTATCGAAGAATGGTTAAACAGTGTAAGTCATGGTATTGGATGTATTGCTGCCATCGTCGGGTTGATTTTTCTACTGCTGCGCGCTGAACATCCAGTGGCAGAGATCGCTGCAGCAATCTATGGCGCCACCCTTATCCTGATGTTCTTAAGCTCCACCTTGTACCATGCAATATCAGCGCAAAAAACCAAAAAAATACTTAAGCTTTTTGATCATAGCGCCATCTATTTGCTCATTGCCGGTACCTACACGCCCTTATTGTTGGTCACCATTGGCGGTGTGCTTGGCATAACCTTAACGGCAATCATTTGGCTACTTGCCTTGGGTGGTGTCACCTTTAAGTTAGTCGCCCAACATCGTTTCCCAAAGATTTCTGTCGCCACCTATTTGTTAATGGGCTGGATTGCCCTAGGTCTTATCTATCCACTCTATCTGGCCTTACCGGGAACAGGCTTGGGGCTTATTTTGGCTGGTGGATTGTGTTTTAGTATTGGCGTGTTCTTTTATATGGCCAAATCCAAACGCTTCACCCATGTCATCTGGCATTTGTTTGTACTTGGTGGCTGTAGTTGCCATTTTTTCACCATTTATTACTTTGTGGTTTAAGTGCAAAAGGCAGGCAGCTAACCCCCACCCATCGGCACAGCGTTTAGGGGCATGGCATGGGTGTTAACCGGTTACTCAACAGCGCTATCGCATCGGTCTACTGGCAGATTTCGCGGGCTCACCATGGCTTTTTCAGTCTTGTGTACCGGCACGTCCACTTTGCCACTGGCCACCACTTCACCGGCTTGCCATAACTTCCACTCTCCCCGTTCATAAACATCCCAGGTTTCATCATGGGTAAGGGGTTCGGTGGCAATAATACTCACCACGTCTTTTGGGGTGGTTTCCGCGGCAAAATCAATTTCCACTTCAATATCTTTTAAACACGCAGGACCAAAGGGCGCTCGACGGGTGATACTGGCCATTTTTGTACTACAGAAACTAAACAACCAGTCGCCATTGCTGAGTAAGCAATTAAACACGCCTTGGCGAGCGTATTCTTGGGACAATGCCACCAAGTTTGCAGCCAATTGCTCAGGCATGGCATCTCGGGGAAGATTCTGACGTATTTGATTCATCAAATCACAGAAGAGTTCTTCGCTATCGGTATCGCCAATGGCCTCATAAATCCCTGTACGCCGGGTGAAACCCGGTATTTGACCATTGTGGGCAAACACCCAACAACGTCCCCATAGTTCCCGGGTAAAAGGGTGGGTGTTCGACAAGCTGATATGGCCCACATTGGCCTGGCGGATATGACAGATGGCGGTTTTACTTTTAATGGGTAAATTGGAAACAAATTGTGCGATTTGTGACGTAGCACATGGCTCCGGATCATGAAACAAGCGTACGCCTTTACCTTCATAAAAAGCCACACCCCAACCATCTTTATGAGGGCCAGTTTCTCCTCCTCTACGGGTTAGCCCCGTAAAGCTAAAGCAAAGATCCGTTGGCGTATTGGCACTCATACCAAGCAGTTCACACACACGCAGCTCCTGTTCATTACTACCTTCTCGGAGCATAGCCAACCTAACCAGGGGATTCAATGTCAAAGAGCCGTTAAACGGGACATTTTTCACATTGTTAAATGCAAAAAAAGCGCTTTATTGCCCACATTGGTTTATATTAACCATTGCACACCCACTCATGTTCTGCCGTCGGCTTGCTCCTCAATATTCATTATCGCACTACGACTGGCAGTCCGATCTTTACGACTAATATCATATGCTAAGCCGTTGTCGGTGAGCGAATTACGGTATGATTACCGGTGTTTTTTAACGAATGCAAAAGAGATGTTACGTGACTGAGCAAACTCATCCTGTTTATAAATCGAAAATAATCACACGGCTACTGAAAAAAATGCCACCCGAGGTAGCCGAGTCGTTAAGCGAAGAACAACTCATTGCCCTTAACAAAGCCCTTGGGGGACGAAGCTGGGCTCGACATAAAATTGATATGCGAGGGACCATCAGCATATGGCGCTCACGTTTTTATTTTGTTGTTCTTGCTGGCCGAGATCGCCGTGAACTTACTCGCTTGGAAGAGCACATCAGCAAGGCAACCACGGCATTAATACTGGCCCTTTTTGTTACCTTCAGTACCTTATTTGGTTTACTGGTGCTCTATCTTATTAAATCCGCGTTGGGGATTAATATTTTCGAGCATTTCTCGTTGGGGATCTGGACGTGGTTTAAAGCCAATATTCTTAACTAAACAAACAGATCTCGGTGGTGCGGTGGTTATGCTACCGCCAATGTAACCTCTCAGTGCCCACTTACTGGGTTTCTACGCCCACGATATGACCCGGATTATGAATAAACAGCTTATCAGCCTCATCCTTTGACGCATACCGACTGACGATATTATAGGCTTCTCCCATGTCATTGGGACGGCGTTTTATATCATGGGTATCTGACGCCACAAAATCAATTTGATGATCTTTTAACATACTCATTGCCAGGCGCTGGACATTATCACCAAACCGTCCGGTAAATGCGCCGGCCGTTACTTGTAATAAGCAGCCTTGATTGCGTAACCACTGAATTTTATCCGGACGTTTCCAAACATCTCGGTTTCTTTCTGGATGGGGAATAAGCGGTTGAATTCCTGCATTCAACAACCAGCGAAACAATTGTTCTAAGCCAGCAGGCATGTTGCTGTGGGGCATTTCTAACAGCAGCACTTTTTTATTTCTAAACTCACCGATAAAAGGCAGTTTTTGCTGTTTAAACCAGATGGGGACCATTTCGTTGACCCGTACTTCCCCAGCCCATGACAACGCAAGCGGGATCTTCGCCTCGGTCACAGCCGATTGTAAATCATTAAAACCTTGCTCAATAATCTCTAAGGTATTGTCAAAGGTGCCCCAGTGTATATGGGGAGTACACACCAGATGTTTGACGCCAACATCAACGGCCTGTTGCGCCATTTCAAGAGCCATATCCATACTACGAGCACCGTCGTCGATTCCCGGAATAATATGACTGTGTATATCTATCACAATAGCTCCTCGTAATTATTTGTTGTGGTTATTGTAACCCTATTATCCAGAGAAACCACCAACCATTGGTATATTGCCGTTCCCATCACCAACGCTATAAATTATCGCAGTGTTGACACCGGAAGCAGCGGCGAAATAAGCTCCCCAATACGGCGAAACAGTCGCATACGGGTAGTGCCTGAACGCCAAACCAGGCCGATTTCCCGAAAAGCATTGGCCTCTGCTGGCAATGCTTTTAAATCAGTGTTTTTAATGATGTCCTGATTTAGTGCCAACTCAGGTATAAACGTATAGCCTAACTTGCTGTTAGCTAACTTCACCAGCGTATACAAGCTGCTGGCCGCCAGACTGCTGACCTGATCTCGATGCTGTAAGTTACAGGCACTAACGGCATGACCGGTCATGCAGTGCTCTTGTTGCAATAGGAAAATACTTTTGTTGGGCAATGTAGAAATATCAAAGGGATCGGGCAGCGAATCAATTAAGCTTTCATGGGCCACAAGATGGAAGGGATCATGGCCAAGTACCATCTGTTTGCAGCCCGGCGTCTGCATTGGCAACGCAAGGATCAACAGATCTAACTGACCATCGGTGAGTTCCTGCAATAAATTTTGCGTGGTATCTTCTTGCAATTCCAAGGAAATATCAGGCAAAAAGGTATTAAAACTCCCAATCATGCCTTCAAATAAAAAGGGGGCAATGGTGGGAATAACGCCCAGTTTTAATTTTCCTTTTTCCCAGTTTCCGGCATTTTGAGCGAACTCAACCAATTCCCCCGCTTCTTGCAAAATCACCTTACTGCGTTCCACTATTTCTAGGCCCAAGGAAGTAAACACAAAGGTTTTATGTTCCCTTTCCAATAACTGGCTGCCGAAGTGCTCTTCTAGATTCTGAATAGCAGTACTTAGTGTCGATTGGCTCACATTACAACGCTGTGCCGCTCGGTGAAAATGTTGTTCCTGATACAAGGTTACCAAGTAATACAGATGTTTAAGGTTTGGCCATTTCATAATTAATTATCAGATTAGAAATTATGTTTTTAATCTAGCATCATGATTAAAAAAATACAAACCCCACCGTGTCATTAAAGTTTCATCAATTGCGCGTGATGCTAACAGGAAGTCAGCTTATACTGTCGCTATGACATTCGCATTGCTTAGGTAAACCCGTATGAAAGGACATTTTAAAAATATTCTGTGTGTGTTGCACGATACTCATGAGCAAGAAGCGCTAGTAGCGCAGGCGATGCATATTGCTAAAAAACATCAAGCAAAATTAACTGTATTACTGGTCCTTGATGAGTTACCTCCAAATGCCAATATGATTATGCAGTCATTTGAATATTTGGAGTCTCAATCGAGCCTTTCCCAAACGGCACAGTCGTGGATGGACAAAAAAGTAGCCCAATGGGCCGAGCAATATCCGGTAACTGGCGAAATTGCGATAGGTCACTTGTATCTTGAAGTGATACATCTTGTGGTGTCAAAGCACTATGATTTAGTGGTGAAATTTACCGAAAATCAATTGACCATGAGCATTACCGGTGCTGAAGACAGAAACCTATTACGTAAATGCCCCTGTCCGGTGTGGATCCTTCATCGCAATCAACCACGCCAGTACAAGCAAGTGGTAGCCGCGATTGACATTAATTACCACTATCCCCAGCACGAGGTACAGATACGTAAGCAATTGGCGCTGGATATATTAAGTTATGCGTCGCGCATTGCCCTGCTTGAATATGCCCAGCTGCATATCGTGCATGTTTTTGATGCGGTACCTGAAAATATTTTGCGTCATGGTTTTATCAGCGTCAATGAACATGCATTGCAACAAGACCTGCGCGCGATCAAAAGCGAACGGGAAACCGAATTAGATCGCCTGCTGGGGATCCTGCGCCTTGAGTTAGATGACAAAGCCTATGAATATTTAACCCCCCAATGCCATCTGGTTCACGGATACCCGAGAAAAATGATTGCCGAGGCAGCATCGTCCTGTGGTGCCGATATCATTGTATTGGGTACCTTATCCCGCTTAGGTGTGCCCGGCTATATTATGGGGGGGACCGCTGAAGAAACCATCGAGCAGCTAGAGTGCGCAGTGGTAGGTTTAAAGCCCGAGGGGTTTGTAACCCCAGTTCGATTGCCCGACGACGGCCACTAAGCATAAAAACACGGGACAAAAAAGCCGGCATGAATGCCGGCTTTTTTCGATTTACCCACTACAAGTTATTCCACACCGAACCAGGCCTTCAAACTAAAGAAGCACAGGATGGCCAATATAGCGCCGGCAGGTAAAGTGATGATCCATGACACCACGATATTGCGCACAATGCCTAAGTTAAGCGCAGAAACACCCCGCGCCATACCGACCCCAAGCACGGCTCCCACCAAGGTTTGTGTGGTAGAGATAGGTAGTCCGGTACCTGATGCAATGACCACGGTACAGGCTGCGGCAAGCTCTGCGGCAAAGCCTCTACTTGGCGTTAAGTGGGTGATACCCTGGCCAATAGTCTTAATAACTCGGTGACCAAACAAGGCTAAGCCGGCAACGATACCCAGCCCACCTAAGGGTAAGATCCAAGGCGCTAACTTCGCACTGGCGTTAATTTCGCCCCCTGAGGTCACCACACTCACCACCGCCGCCAACGGACCAATGGCATTAGCCACATCGTTGGAACCATGGGCAAAGGCCATACAACAGGCCGTAACAACCATTAGCATGGCAAAAACTTTTTCTATATTTGCGCTTTGGATATCAGGGCTTGCATCTTCAGAGAATTTCATACGACCAATGGCATAACGGCCTATGACAGCAAGTAATACGGCAATGGCAATGGCTAGGAGGTAGCCATTAATGGCCGATAACTCGAGGCCCACATGTTTTAGCCCCTTTTTAATAGTAACCAACGACATCACAAACCCTGCCACCCCCATGTAATAGGGCACATAACGTTTGGCATTTTTAAACGGAGTCGCAGTGTCGAATATAAGCTTATGGGCACTGATGAAGATAAGGTAGGAAATAATACCAGCAATGGCCGGTGTGATAATCCAACTGCCAACAATACCGCCAACTTTACCCCACTCCACGGCATCCATGCTGACACCGGTAGCAGTAAAGCCAATAATCGAGCCGATAATGGAATGAGTAGTGGATACCGGCCACCCTAACCAGGACGCTAAACCAAGCCATATTCCTGCCGCAAACAGCGAGGCTATCATACCGAGAACGAGATAATCCGGCCGTGCGATAAAGAAAGTGGGGTCGATGATCCCTTTTCGTATTGTACTGGTTACTTCACCACCGGCAAGATAGGCACCGGCGAACTCAAATATCATCGCGATAATAATCGCTTGTTTAATGGTCAGGGCCTTCGAGCCAACGGATGTTCCCATCGCATTAGCCACATCGTTAGCACCAATCCCCCACGCCATCACAAAGCCCACTACCGCGGCCAAAATGATCAGCGTCATACCATAACTTTGCAGAAGTTCCACAGGTTTTGCTCCTGGATTATTCGCAGATTAAGCTAGAAAACGCCATCTGGCGCGAAGAAATTACAATATCTTTTTCGCAGTCGCACATTACCGCCACCACTAATAATTGACTTTTATGCATAGATTGTTTTTTAAACGTTTCCAATTTAGCTGCGGCGCATAATAACGTATGTAAAAGCATTGCCATAGTGGAAATTTGCGATTCACCATAATTCGTTATATTTCTCTGAAATTTCGTTCATTTTAGCGACAAATGTTTCAATATTATGACAATCTAGGGGCTAAATTAGCTGGTCTAACTTGGTTTGCATGTTTTCCAGTGGGGAGTGTCGCATATCCTTTCCGCGAGCAAGGTACACCACATATTCACAAATATTCTTGCACCGATCGCCAATTCGTTCTAATGAGCGTAACGACCATAATAGTTCCAACCAGTCTTGCATATCTTCGGTGTTTTTTTGCATTTCTTTGGCCGTAAATGTCAGCAATTTTTTATAATCCGCATCAATAACATTATCTTGTTGATACACATCTAAGGCCGCATTTTCATCTTGTCTGGCTAAGGCATCAAAAGTGCCTCTCATCATCTGCACCACATTTTCGCCAATTTGCAACATACTGCTTTTAATTATTTCAGACGACGGCAATTTATTTTTAGTGACTAAGCGGGCAATACGTTCAACTTCATCCCCCATCCGTTCAATATCAGTAATGGCTTTTGACACCGTCATCACCAAACGCAAATCTGACGCAGTAGGATGGCGCTTGGCAATAATGCGCAAACACTCTTCATCAATTTGCATTTCCATGGCATTCACTTTTAAATCGTTGAGGATCACCTTTTCTGCTAATCCCGCGTGGTTCAAGCGTATTGCTTTAAGGGTTTCCACCAGTTGCAACTCCACTTCCCCGCCCATGGTCAAGACCGAATTGCGCAGGTTTTCCAGTTCAATATTAAACTTACCGGATATATGGGTATTTAACGCGAGCTGTCTTGGCATGATGATCTCCCTAACCGTAGCGACCGGTTATATAATCTTCGGTTTGCTTAAATTCTGGCATGGTAAACAGGGTGTCGCTGTCTGCATACTCAATAAGCTGTCCTTGGTGCAAAAACGCCGTGTAATCTGAGACTCTGGCTGCCTGCTGCATATTATGGGTAACTATAACGATGGTACAGCGCTTTTTTAATCCCGCCATTAACTCTTCAATAAACAGAGTGGTTAGGGGATCTAATGCGGAGGTCGGTTCATCCAACAACAAAATATCCGGTTTTAACGCCAGTGCCCGGGCTATCACCAAACGCTGTTGCTGTCCGCCCGACAAGATGCGGGCAGAATCAAACAAGCGATCTTTTACCTCATCCCATAACGCCGCTTCTGTCAGCGCTTGTTCCACGGCGTCATCTAAGTAACGTCGTACCTTAACGCCCTTTAATCGAAGCCCATAACTGACATTATCGTAAATACTCATAGGAAACGGATTCGGACGCTGGAAAACCATCCCCACCTGGGTACGCAACTGGGATACATCCTCCCGTTTATCGTTAATATTGCGACCATGGATAAATATTTTTCCACTGTACTGACAATCCGGCACCAAATCGTTCATACGATTAAAACTGTTAATTAATGTGGACTTCCCGCAACCACTTTGGCCGATTAACGCAGTAATACGCTGCTTTGGTATGCGCAAACTAATATCCTGCAATACCGGTTTGTTGCCAAATTGCAGACTTAACGCCTCAACACTAATGGCAGTTTCTTCATCACCTAGATTATGTACATCCAGGGTTTCATGCTCAAAAAGCTTTAACATATGCAGACTCAATTAACCAAATATCGATTGCGCAAACGGGCCCGTAGTATGACAGCCAAAATATTAAGCGTCATCACAACCAGTAACAATAATAGGCAGATGGCAAACATCATGGACGCGCCCTTCGCATCGGTTTGACTATGAAATGCCCCATCGTAAATAAGCACGCCTAGGTGCATGAATTGACGGTCGAGATGCAAATAAGGAAAGTCGCCATCAACCGGCAGGTTGGGCGCGAATTTTACTGCCCCCACTAACATAAGCGGGGCCACTTCCCCTGCGGCACGGGCAATGGCCAAAATAATGCCCGTCATAATACCCGGTGACGCCATGGGAAGCACAATACGAAGTACGGTTTCGGCTTTCGTTGCACCTAGCGCATAGCTGCTTGCCCGCAGTCCGCTAGGTACCCGCCGTAACCCTTCTTCGGTGGCCACGATCACCACAGGTAGAGTGAGCATGGCCATGGTTAATGCTGTCCAAAATAAACCGGGCGTGCCCATGGTAGGTGAAGGCAGCGCCTCTGAAA
>NZ_JBAHZB010000012.1:0-39829 GCF_036697315.1 Alteromonas sp. 14N.309.X.WAT.G.H12 | reverse complement strand
AAGTGAATCGATTTTGCCACCTAAGGTATAAACGAAAAAGCCCAATCCAAACACCCCGTAAACGATGGAGGGCACGCTGGCCATATTCGACACACTGATACGAATGGCGGCGGTCAACAAGTTGTCGGGAGCGTATTCACTCAAATACACCGCCGCCATCACCCCAAAAGGGGCCACGATAACCGTCATCACCAGCACCATAAGTACGGTACCGAATAATGCTGGAAATACGCCGCCTGCGGTATTGGCTTGCTTGGGAGTCTGCACCAAAAAATGACCGATATTTTGCAACATCACCTTCACTTTCCCCAACCATGAAAGCTGTCCGGGCACTACCACGTCTTCGATTTGTGCAACAGGAATGGTAACCGTTTGGCCGTCTGCCATCGCCACATCCAGCACATAGCCGTCCCGTTGTTGTTCCAATTCTTCGATTTTTTGCTGCCAAAGCAAAAAGCCGTTACTCAATTTACGACGGGCGGGGGCATCAATAGCCACATGTTGACTGTCTAACTCGGACAAGCCTTGATGAATAACACTCAAATGTTCCGCTTGTATATCATCAATAGCTTGCTGAATACGCTGTACCCGCTGTGATATCGCCAAATAACGTTCTTGAGAATAATCTTGCGTGGTGTTTGCCTTGAGTTTGGCGGGCATCCCCATCACTGAACGACCATCATTGAGGGTGATCTCCGCGCTGTTTGCCGACAATACAATAGAAAATGTATTGTTTTCCTCCAGCAGCATTTGCTCTCCGGTGGGATGGCTTACACTGGAATAAAGAAACCAACGAATAGGCTGTTCGTCTTCTTCGTATTCACTAATTTCCTGCCCGTAGACAATAGACATCTTTTGCAATTGTGCATCGTAGTAGGACACGGTGTAGATGGGCGATGGCCAAAAATACAGCCCGCCGCGATAAAGAATCAGCGACAACATGCTCACTAACGCAAGGAGCAATATCGCCGCAAAAAACGCCGTCACGCTCATAACAAAGGATTGCCGCTGGGAAGGAGACAATAGATGCTGCAGTCTGTTGTTAATCATATTGTCCCTTTTTACGCAAACGTTGACGCAATAATTCAGCCACCGTATTTATCACAAAAGTAAAACCAAATAAGATGCAGGCAGTAAAAAATAGTACTTGGAAGTGCGCACTATTGACGTCGGCCTCCGGCAGCTCAATGGCTAAATTGGCCGTTAGCGCTCTGAGCCCTTCAAACAGACTCCAATCTGCCACCGGTGTATTACCCGTGACCATAAGTACGATCATGGTTTCACCGAATGCTCGACCAAAGCCCATCATAATGGCGGCTAAAATACCCGGCAAAGCCAATTGTAAAACCACATACTGAAGGGTTTGCAAACGTGTCGCTCCCAAAGCGAAAGAGGCTTGTTTAAGGGGTTCAGGTACACCACTGATCGCATCATCGGCCAACGAATAGATGGTGGGAGAAATAGCAATACCCAAGGCCAGGGCGACTACCATGGTGGTTTTCCCCATCGGACTGCCTGATGAATGACTAATTACCTCACCAATATCCATATTGATAACTGAAAATATAAAATCTGGTCCCCATTGCATACACAAATAGCCCAATAAGACAATCAGCAACGGCATAAGGAATATTTCCGTTCCGTTACGAAAATACACCGGCAGTTTTCTGGCTATACGCTTTTGAATAAGGGCACTAATGAACAAAATCACAGGGACCGCAACCAAAAAGACGCAAAAAGAAAACAACACCCGTTCTGCCATGGGTGCCAGCCAAATTGCGGCAACAAAACCCACCAATACCGACGGGATTGCCTCCAGCAATTCAATGGCAGGTTTTAGCCATTGTCGTAAACGGGGTTGGGAAAAATAGGCCGTATAAACCGCCGCCCCAATGGCCACGGGAAGTGCAATCACCAGCGCCAACAAGGAGGCTTTTAAACTCCCAATTAATAACGGCACCAAGCTGTATTTAGTTTCTTGATAATCAGATCCACTGGTAGACTGCCATACCGTCTCAGCCCCTTTATAGCCTTCGTAAGAATGTGGCTCGAACAGGGAAGACCAGGTAGTAATGCCAGATAACCCCTTTACCTTTTCAACCATCACCGACGATTCACTTAACAAGTAGAGATATTGCCCAAACCAGGACAAGGTTTGGGCAGGTTCGGGGATAGCCACGCTATTGACCGTTTCACCGGTAACCCGGTTGACCAATAACACCGTCTGCGCATTGGTTAAAATGGCCAGCGCATTGGTCGTGGCATGGGTGGCCACATCCATTGGTTTCTGATTGGCAGGAAGGGCGCTTTCCCACGTAGGTACATAACGAAAATCCCCTTTTTCATTATTCAAAACCCAGCGGGTAAGCACGCCCTGTGATGCCATCAGCACCGTGCGATCCATAGGCAGACTTTGCCACCATGTTATTGGTTGCTTCAGCTGTATTGTCGTCGACGGTTTGTTCAAGGGATGAAAAGCGAGTGTGGGTGCCTGATAAACCAGTGTAGTTGCACTGCCCGGCAAGGTTAACACCTTAGCCTTATCACTAAAATGCTGATCAACGATTTGTGTGGGCTGGGTACGGTTAACCCAACGCACAAAGACTTCTTTAGATGTACGCAACGTAAAGGCTACCCAGCGTTCGCCTAGCGCCACTTGCCAATGAAGGCGTTCATGCCATACGGTTTCTGGCAAGGCAAAACTGACCGCATTCGTCACAGGTTGTTTATATGCTAAAACAAGTTGCTGGACATTAATGATCCTTACCTGTCCTGATGGCGACACATCCACAATAAACTGCTGTTCATTTTCTTCAATGGCCCCAATACTGTGATCGCAGGCTCGGAGGTACTGATGTATTGGCGTTAGCGCCGATGTCGCGGCATTGAGCCCCAACATGGTTAAGCCACAGTTGTCATTTGCTACAATCACCGGCTGACCGCCTAGCAAGTCACCTGTCATCAAGGCCGTGGAAGGGCTGCCGTCGTTATTGTGGGGGAAAGCGGCTGTTTGCCTGTACTCAAGGGTGGGCTGCATCGCAAGAGGTAACGCCTGAAGAGCCAGGTGTGTAATTAGTACCACCATCGCCAATAGCACCATCACACCAAACAGTGAGACGGTAAATTTCAGGCGCCGGTCTTTACGCTGCCTTTTGTTGTTGTGTATGTCCTCAGGTGACGTCATTATTATAAAAGCAACTTTTGCCTGATTTTTCTTTAATCAGATAGGGTTAATTGCCAATCATGTGTTATTTTAACACTGCTAATCAAGTGAAAGTTAAACAGATCCTAACGTTAGTTTACGTTAGCCCCACTTCACCGGGGGCGATCACTTTAAGACAGGAGTGCTCATGCAACCTTTGATTATCACCATCATGGGTAAAGACAAACCCGGCCTGGTGGACGCTCTAGCCAAATGTGTATATCAACACGAAGCCAATTGGCTAGGTAGCAGTTTTGCCCATATGGCAGGTCAGTTTACCGGCTTTGTAGAAGTCCACGTTCCGGCCAATAAGCACGCTGACCTGGTGGAAGCTTTAAATCGCCTTCCAGATCTTAGCGTTCAGTCTGTCACTCCGGCAAAAGGTCCCGCGTCTTTCAATGATACCTTGGCCGTACAAATCATTGGCAATGATAAGCCTGGCATCGTACAGGAACTGACGAAGATTCTAAACCAGTTCAACCTCAATATCGTTTCGTTTACATCACGCTGTGAAAGTGCACCTAACTGGGGAAATGAAATATTCAAGGCTGAAGCGGTCATCGCCGTACCTGAAGCCTTTGATGACGATGCCTTGCAAACCGCACTGGAAGGGATCGCTAACGATCTGGTTGTAGATATCACTACCCAAAATTAACACCATAACCGCGCCTGTCACAGGGTTGTCATGTTGTCGTGACAGGCTTTATACTTTTTTGAATAAGAAATTTCGCCCCGCATTATGGAATACAACGAACTGTACTATCCCAAAGAACTCAGCTGGCTGTCTTTTAACGAACGGGTTCTGCAAGAAGCTGCCGATAAAAATAATCCTGCGGTGGAACGTATCCGCTTTTTAGGGATCTATTCTAACAACCTAGACGAATTTTATCGCGTACGCGCCGCCGACGTAAAACGCCAGATCACCATAGCCCAAGAAAACGGCAGTGAAGAAGAAGCCGCCCGTTTAATCGAGTTGATGGAAGAAATACAAAATAAGGTGGTACATCTTTCAAATAAATTTGATGAAATTCATAAAGATGTATTAAAAGCCCTGGCGCGCTATAATATTTTCATCTTACGTAAAGATGCCCTTAATGAATATCAGCGCACCTGGTTACGCAACCTGTTCGTCAATAAAATTCTGCGCCACATTGCCCCTATTCTCATCGATAAAAAAACCGATTTACTGGCTCGCTTAAATGGCACTGCAGTCTACCTGTATGTGGCTTTACGCCGGCACGGGAAAAATACACGGTATGCGGCGGTCCAAGTCCCCACCGCTGAAACCTCACGGTTTATTGTCATACCGCCAGAAAAGAGCCGTAAGAAAAAACACATCATTCTGCTCGATGATGTCATCCAATTGTGTTTAGAAGAGATCTTCCGCGGTTTTGTGAAATATGACGAACTGGAAGCCTATTCATTTAAAATGACCCGTGACTCGGAATATTCCATCAATGATGAAATAGACGAGAGCTATATGGACAAAATGTCCGAAAGCATGAAGCAACGCCTTATTGCTGAACCCGTGCGGGTCATTCACGACAATGCCATGCCAGATGATATGGTACAGGATTTACGTAAACGGCTTAAAGTATCGAAACTCGATACCATGCATGCAGCGGGACACTACCGCAACTTCAAAGATTTTATCGGCTTCCCTAATGTAGGTCGGGAATACTTGGAAAATCCGAAGTTGCCCGCCATTGATACCAAGACTTTCTCAGATTACAACACCGTGTTTGATGCCATTACGGCCCATGATATTTTGTTGTACTACCCCTATCATCGTTTTCTTCACTTTACTGAGTTTGTTCGCCAGGCAGCGTTTGATCCCAGTGTAAAATCAATTCGAATCAATATTTATCGGGTAGCAAGTAACTCACGGATCATCAATTCATTAATTGATGCCGTGGATAACGGGAAGAAAGTCACCGTGGTGGTGGAACTGCGCGCTCGCTTTGACGAAGAGGCCAATATTGAATGGTCCCGGCGCATGACCGATGCCGGTATTCGCGTCGTACTTGGCGTTCCTACCTTAAAAATTCACAGTAAATTGTGCATTGTGACCCGTGAGGAACGGGGCTCGCTGGTCCATTATGCCCATTTTGGTACCGGTAACTTTAACGAAAAAACCGCTAAGATTTATACCGACTTTAGCCTGTTTACCCGTAATCAAGAGTTGGCTGAAGAAGGTGTGGGGGTATTTGATCTTATCCAATACCCGTATCGCAGATACAAATTCCAACATCTGCAAATATCACCGTTAAATAGCCGTACCAAAATACAGTCCCTTATCCGTCAGGAAATACAGTATTTAAAAGAAGGCCACAAAGCCAAGATAACGTTTAAAATTAACAACTTGGTAGATAAAGAGCTCATTGATGATCTCTACCGTGCCAGTCAAGCTGGGGTTGAGATCCGTGGTATTGTCCGTGGCATGTGCTCCTTAGTACCTGGGCTGCCCGGCATTAGCGATAACATCACCATTATTTCCATCGTTGACCGCTTTTTAGAACACCCAAGGGTAATGGTATTTGAAGGCGGCGGTAAACGAAAAGTGTACATCTCCTCGGCGGACTGGATGACCCGAAACATGGACAACCGGATCGAAGTTGGCTGCCCTATCTACGATCATCGATTACAACAGCAGATTGTGGATATTATGGAACTACAGTTTAAAGATACATTGAAAGCCAGAATCATTGACAAGGAACAAACCAATCGGTACGTTCTGCGAGGTAACCGTAAAAAACTTCGCTCTCAGGTAGAGATTTATCACTACCTAAAAAATCTCGAAGACTAAGTAGAGCAACTGAATGAGCCCAACTGAAACTGTTTTTGATGCTGTTGAGAGCAGGGATACCACCAAGGTGGCGGCCCTGGATATTGGTTCCAACAGCTTTCACCTTGTCGTTGCTCGCATCAATGCGGGTTCGGTGCAAATACTTCATCGTTTGAAAGAAAAAGTGCGTCTGGCCGCAGGCCTGAGCGATGATAATGTACTGAGCGACGAAGCCATCGAACGGGGTTTGAAAATGTTGGGCTTGGTGGCCGAAAGCCTGCGCGGATTCGAGCCAGATTCAGTGCGTATTGTGGCCACCCATACCTTGCGTAAAGCGGTGAATGCAAAAGCCTTTATCAATGCGGCTCGCACCATTTTGCCTTACCCTATCGAAATCATTTCGGGGGTAGAAGAAGCCCGACTCATCTACCAAGGCGTGGCCCATACCAATCATAGTGACGGTCGACGATTAGTCGCGGATATTGGCGGCGGCTCCACAGAATTTGTTATTGGCGAAGGGTTTGATCCTCTGGTTTGCCGTTCGCTACAAATGGGCTGCGTCAGCTTCACCAAGCGTTTCTTTGCCCATGGCGAGTTAAAGTCAAAAGCCTTCAATCGCGCCATTACTGCTGCCAAGCAAGAACTGGAGATGATTGAAAACCATTATAGACGTCTGGGTTGGACCCAGTGCATCGGCACATCGGGTACCATTAAGACCCTGTTTACTCTGGCCCAACGTGACAAGAAAAATGGTCATGTACAGCCGGTGACATTAAAAAGCCTGCGTCATCTAGCCAAAACCTTCATTGAAGCGGGGCATGTGGACAACCTGACCATGCCGGAAATCAGTGAAGATCGTAGAGGTGTTATTGCCGGTGGTTTGGCCATACTGATTGGTATTTTTGAATCGCTGGATATCGACGGGCTGATATACTCTCCTGCGGCCCTTAGAGAAGGCGTGTTGTACCAAATGGAAGATGAGATGAAACACTCTGATATCCGTGAACGTACAGCTAAAAGTCTGGCGACCCGTTACGATGTGGATACCATCCAAGCCAATATGGTACTTACCACTTCCTTAAACCTGTTTGATCAGGCCAGTCAAGGCTGGAAGTTTAAAAGTCGTGATTTTCGCGCCATGCTTGGTTGGGCAGCATTGCTTCATGAAGTCGGCTTGCAAATTAACTCCCGTGGTGTGCAGCGCCACTCGGCTTATATTCTGGCAAATGTTGATATGCCGGGCTTTACCCAGGAGCAACAAGAGTTGCTTTCTACCTTGGTCCGCTTTCATCGCAAAAAGATAAAAATACAGGAAGTGCCAGAATTTCAGCTATACGACACCGCCGCCGTAAAACGATTGATTGCCATTATGCGACTGGGCGCGCTTTTGAATATTAAGCGTCAGGAAGCCTTCTTACCGGATATTCAGGTGACCACCAGCAAACAAAAGCTTACGTTGCAATTTCCCCAAAACTGGCTTGATGGCAGACCCATTTTATCTGCCGATCTACAACAAGAAAAACAATACTGGAAGGTGTTAGGACTAGAATTAGATATTATTGATGCTTAAACGGAGACCTGTTTAACCTGATCACGACCCGAGGTTTTAGCGCTATACAAAGCCTTATCGGCTTTTTTAATACCATCAAAAATACACTCGTCTTTGTTTACCGACGATACCCCAAATGAAGCCGTAAGGGTAATCACAGTGCCATCTACATTCATTCTTGCATCCCGCACCCCCTGACACAATCGATTCGCCAGTATATTGGCCTGCCCCAGATCACAGTTAGGTAGCAGGGCTAAAAATTCTTCTCCTCCCATACGAATTAAGACATCACCGGCCCGTAAGTTTTGATCTAACTTGTGGGCAAACTGCTTTAACACTTCGTCACCCGCGGGGTGTCCATAGTTATCATTCACATGCTTAAAATGATCAATATCACAGGCAACCAAGGCAAAGGGCTGCTTATGACGTCGGCAATGGGCCAGCTGATCCGGCGCTTCTTTATATAAATAATGACGATTTTTGGTGCCGGTAAGGGCATCGATATACACTTGAGTGAGTAATTTAGTGAACAATGTCTGCATTAAACTTGAGACAAAACCAAGCATAAAACAGAGGGTTAGTATAAAGATGATCACAAATGCGATGTAAGGATTTGTCACCGTGCTATCAGAGAAAAAAATAAAGTACACCGGCATACCAAGCACTAAAATCAGTAGCGTTAGGGCCACGGTGGACAGGTTTAATTTGTCGCCGGTGGTATCATCGGACTGACGAATAATCAGTCGCCATGACAGGATCAGAGGGATAGCGGCAGATAAGCTAAGCAACCAATCTTTTAATCTAAAGGGGTTTTCCATAATAAAAAGCCAGATATACGCTGCCGTGCTAATGATGACGTGAAGAGCAATGGCAATCACATGGCGTTGACTAAGGGCACAACCGTAACGGCGAAGTAAGGTCATAAAAATCATATACATTGCTAGCAAGATACACGGCATGACCATGATCGCACTGATTAAAGGGTAATTTAAGGCGGGTAAACACAGCGACACATAACCAACCCAAATACACACTAAAAAGTAGCGGGCAAAATAAGGCGATTGTGCTTTATAGCGATGGGAAGGCGTAGGAAGTGCAAAGGAATAGACAATACCTACAAGTATTAATATCCCCAATACAGCAATCAAAAACAGTACTTGATCCGTCGCGCTCACATTGTCTTCACCCAAATTAACGTAAAATTCCCCACGATGTCATGGTCCCTAGACGCGTTTGCCTGCGACATCGCCACCTCAAGCCCCATTAAACATAGTCTTGGTAACGCTCCTTCGCCAATGTTATGGGTTTTGGCCTGATTAAGATCAAAAAAAAGGGCAGACTAAGTCTGCCCTTTGTATTTTTTATTAAGACGTTACGAAATGGACGCCTGATAAATAGATTCAATGGCGTTATCCAAGGTTTCATCAAATTCCCCTTGGGACTGTTGAGCAGAAACCCCTTCAGTCAACGCACGAGAAAACGAAGCAATCATACCGTGGTTTTGTGCCAACTTCGCATTTGCGTCATCACGGCTATAACCACCGGATAAAGCCACCACTTTGATCACTTTAGGATGATCAACTAAGGCTTTATAGAAATCGGCTTCGTTGGGCAAGGTAAGTTTCAACATGACCTCTTGGCCAGCTTCCAGTTGATCCAGTTGCGTTAGTATCTCCGCTTTCAGCAACGCTTCTGCCGCCGCCTTTTCTGGGCTGTTAATATCCACTTCAGGTTCAATGATAGGAACCAAACCAGCGGCAATAATTTGTTTACCCACTTCAAATTGCTGGGCAACCACCGCTTTTATCCCTTCTTCATTGGCCAATTTCACAACGGAGCGCATCTTAGTACCAAAAACGTCTTGGGCAACGGCTTTCGCCAGCAATGCATCAAGTCCAGTAATGGGTTTCATCACTTGCACACCGTTTTCTTCTTCGGCCAAACCTTTGTCCACTTTAAGGAAAGGGACCACTTGCTTGATATCCCACAAATAGCGGGCTGACGACATACCTTCGATTTCACGATCCAGGGTATTTTCAAACAAAATCGCCCCTAAAATACGCTCACCATTGAACACCTTACTGGTGACGATGCGTGTACGCATTGCATGGACCGTATCGAACATCTCTTCGTCATTACTGTAAGCAGATTCATCAACACCATAAAGTTTCAACGCCTTAGGGGTACTGCCGCCACTTTGGTCGAGGGCTGCAATGAATCCGTTTTGCGTTTTAATTTTATCCAGCATAGCTAACTGAGCTTGTGATGCCATGAGCAACACTCCTTTTTGCGTAGTGCCTATCGGCAGATTGTAGGGTTTATAGTTATGCAGGCGAACGTCACTGTTCGCCAATCATGCATTTTTAATGGCTCGTTTTTATTGGTTTTTTTCTTCTAAAACGGCCACCGCAGGTAATGTTTTGCCTTCCAAAAATTCCAGGAACGCCCCACCACCCGTGGATATATAGGATATCTTATCAGCGATTTCATATTTATCTACCGCCGCCAGTGTGTCACCACCACCAGCAATAGAAAAGGCATTACTTTCGGCAATAGCCTTAGCTAAGGCTTTTGTACCATCGGCGAATTGATCAAACTCGAATACGCCTACAGGCCCATTCCACACAATGGTACCGGCATTTTTCAAAATAGCTTCTAGTGCCGCAGAAGAATCCGGACCGATATCAAACACCATATCTTCGTCGGTGATTTGATCCACAGGTTTTAAGGTTGCCGTGGCCGATTCAGAAAATTCGGTGCCCACCACCACATCAGTAGGAACAGGAATATCGCCACCGTTGTCTTGTGCTTGTTGTATGAGCCTTTTCGCTTCGTCCACTAGGTCCATTTCAACCAGAGACTTACCCACCCCATAACCTTGCGCCGCAATAAAGGTATTGGCAATACCGCCACCCACGATCAATTGATCGACTTTAGTGGCCAGTGTTTTTAATACGGTAAGTTTAGTGGACACTTTAGAGCCGCCCACAATGGCAACCATAGGACGCTTAGGATTATGCAAGGCCTTGCCCAATGCATCAAGTTCCGCGGCCAGCAGTGGCCCGGCACAAGCCTTCGGTGCAAATTTTGCCACCCCATGGGTAGACGCCTGGGCGCGGTGAGCCGTACCAAAGGCATCCATCACAAAAAGATCACATAAGCTGGCATATTTTTTCGCCAAGCTTTCATCATCTTTTTTCTCACCTTCATTAAAGCGCACGTTCTCTAATATCACCAGTTGTCCCGGCTTAACGTCAACGCCATCAAGATAATCTTTTACCAGTGACACTGGCACATCCAGGGCATCATTTAAGTAATCCACAACAGGCTGCAAAGAGAAGGCCGCTTCATATTGTCCTTCAGTGGGACGCCCCAAATGAGACATCACCATCACCGCCGCCCCTGCATCTAGTGCCGCCTGTATCGTTGGAAGAGATGCCTTAATTCGGGCATCAGAAGTCACTTTGCCCTCTTTCACTGGCACGTTTAGATCCTGACGGATCAATACACGCTGTCCGTCCAGCGCGAAATCCTGCATGCTTGGAATTGCCATAATTTTCCCTTAGTAACTTAGTTTTACTTAATACCCCGTCTGGTACATCGCCAGCGTGGTATCAATCATACGGTTCGCAAACCCCCACTCGTTATCACACCACACCAAGGTTTTTACCAACCGACGATGGCTAACCCGCGTCTGAGTGCCATCGACAATGCATGAGTGAGGATCATGATTAAAATCCACCGACACCAAAGGCGCTTCACTATAGCCTAAAATGCCGGCCAAACGCCCTTCACGGGCTTTTTTCAGCGCATTATTCACCTGTTCTATGGTCACGCCCGTGGCCAAAGTCACACTGAGATCCATGGCGGTGACGTTTACTGTGGGTACCCGAACGGCAATGGCTTCAAATTTACCCGCAAATTTTGGCAATATACGCTCAATACCTGCGGCAAGACGGGTATCCACAGGAATAATAGACTGGCTCGCCGCTCGGGCGCGCCGGAGATCTTTATTGTAGGCGTCGATTACCTGTTGATCATGCATAGACGCATGAATCGTGGTAATGGTGCCACTTTCCACCCCAAAGGCATTATCCAGCGCCTGAATAACGGGCACGATACAATTGGTGGTACAAGAACCATTGGAAACAATGCGATGTTCGGGGAGTAACGATTCTTCATTGGTACCGAAAATGATGGTGGTATCCAAATCGGTACTGCCAGGTTGAGAAAAAAGGACTTTCCCAGCGCCAGCGTCAAGGTGTGCCTGGCCTGCTACGCGGTCAGAAAAAACCCCCGTGCATTCCAGAACAATATCCACCCCAAGGGACTGCCAGGGCAGATTGTTGATATCAGGTTCAGCCAACAGGCGGATACTGTCATCCGCCACGATTAGCTGCTCATGTTGTAATGCCACATCAAAATCGAAGCGACCATGGGTCGAATCATATTTTAAAAGATGGGCAATGCCTTCTGGTTCTGCCAAATCATTTATCGCTACGACCCTAATTAATTGATTGCGCCCTGTTTCATACAGAGCGCGAAGGACGTTGCGACCGATTCGACCAAAACCATTTATGGCAACTCGGACCATAAAAACCGCCTATAGACGCATTATTTTAATGACAATGCTGTCTCTAAAACCGCTTCGGTAGTAATACCAAAATGTTTAAACAAATCGCCAGCAGGACCGGACTCACCAAAGGTGTCCATGCCCACAACCGCGCCACCAAAACCTACGTATTTATACCAAGAATCTTTGGCTAGCGCTTCCACCGCGACCCGCTTAGTCACCGAAGACGGCAACACAGACTCACGATATGCCGCATCCTGACGATCAAACACATCTGTACAAGGCATAGATACCACTCGTGCCTGAATACCTTTGTCTGCCAACGCCTCGGCAGCAGCAACCGCCAACTGTACTTCCGAGCCAGTTGCCATGAGGATCATATCCGGTGTACCGGCGGTATCTTTAAGGATATACCCCCCCTTGGCGATATCACTGACCTGCTCTGGGGTACGTTCCTGTTGCGGTAATCCTTGTCGAGTGAAGATTAACGTGGTCGGACCATCTTTTCGTAAAATAGCCGCTTTCCACGCCACGGCAGACTCCACTTGGTCACAAGGTCGCCAGTTGTCAAGGTTAGGCGTGGCACGCAGTGCCACTAGTTGTTCCACCGGCTGGTGAGTAGGACCGTCTTCCCCTAAACCAATGGAATCATGGGTGTATACAAAAATAGCAGGGGCTTTCATCAAGGCCGCCATGCGTACCGCATTACGCGCATATTCCATGAACATGAGGAAGGTTGCACCGTAAGCTTTAAAGCCACCGTGCAAGACAATCCCATTCATCATGGCAGACATGCCGAATTCCCGAACACCATAGTAAATATAGTTACCAGAGGCATCTTTGGCATCAACGCCTTTAGAACCCGACCAGATTGTCAGATTTGAACCGGCCAAGTCCGCAGACCCACCCAACAGTTCAGGCAATAAGGGACCGTATGCATTCAAGGCGTTTTGCGACGCTTTTCGTGTGGCTGGACCTTCAGGATTCGCTTGTAGATCAGCTATATATGCATCCGCTTTAGCAATAAAATCGGCAGGCACATCACCGTTAATCCGGCGAGTAAATTCCTTCGCTAATTCAGGATAGGCTTGCTCGTATGCGGCAAACGCCTCATTCCATGCTGCTTCTTGAGCAGCACCAGCATCTTTCGCATTCCACTCAGCATAGATATCTTGCGGAATTTCAAACGCGCCGTAAGTCCAACCCAGTGCTTCTCGGGTTGCCGCAATTTCATCATCGCCAAGGGGGGCGCCGTGACAAGACTCTGTGCCTTGTTTATTGGGTGAACCAAAACCAATAATGGTTTTACAACAAATCAGTGTAGGCTGAGTGGTATTGGCTCGCGCCGCATCCACCGCCTTACGAATTTGCTCTGCATCATGACCATCCACATCGGCAATAACTTGCCAACCGTATGCTTCAAAACGCTTAACGGTGTCGTCGGTAAACCAGCCTTCAACTTCACCATCAATGGAGATACCGTTGTCATCATAAAACGCCACCAGCTTACCTAAACCCAGGGTACCGGCCAGTGAACAGACTTCATGGGAGATCCCTTCCATCAAACAACCGTCACCTAAAAAGGTATAAGTGTAGTGGTCGACAATGCTGTGATCGTCTTTATTAAATTGTGCCGCCAACACTTTTTCTGCCAACGCCATACCCACTGCGTTGCTGATCCCTTGACCTAATGGCCCAGTGGTGGTTTCTACACCCGGTGCGTAGCCGTATTCAGGGTGACCTGGAGTTTTAGAATGCAGCTGGCGGAAGTTTTTCAGTTCTTCTAACGGTAAATCATAACCTGTGAGATGCAGCAGTGAATAAAGCAGCATAGAACCGTGACCGTTGGAAAGAACAAAACGATCGCGGTTGGCCCAATTGGGGTTTTCGGGGTTGTGTGAAAGATAATCACACCATAAAACCTGTGCAATATCAGCCATTCCCATGGGCGCACCAGGGTGGCCAGATTTTGCTTGTTGAACAGCATCCATACTTAATGCTCGGATAGCATTAGCGAGTTCACGACGGGTGGGCATGCTAACTCCTTCTTAAATTTGCATGTAACTTTTACGTAGACAACCCGGAGAACGTCCCCGGTGACGGATAGGATTTCCTGCTGCCGACTATGATTTTTCGAACTGACGACTATTCTTACCTAAGCGTATAGGTAAGTTCAACGTGTTTTATACGGTCTGGTCACATTCAATACCGTAATTCTGTGTTAAATCGATATTATTTTCGTTAACCCAGACTTAAACTGTCAACTAAACGCTACAAATAGACTTTTAGACGTCCAGAAGTAAAGATAGTATTCTTACATTTGTGCGTTACAATATAAACTACTTTGGTAATCCAAAAACAACGGAGGATTTATGGCCGCTCATCTATTTACATCAGAATCTGTTTCTGAAGGGCATCCAGACAAAATTGCCGATCAGATTTCAGATGCGGTGCTTGACGCCATATTAGAGCAAGATCCCAAAGCCAGGGTTGCCTGTGAGACCTATGTAAAAACAGGCATGGTACTGGTAGGCGGCGAAATAACCACCACAGCTTGGGTAGATATCGAAGAGTTAACCCGAGAAACTGTTAAAGAAATAGGCTACACCCATTCTGATGTGGGATTTGATGCGGGTTCCTGCGCCGTACTCAACGCCATAGGTAAACAATCACCAGATATTAATCAGGGCGTGGATCGTGAGCGGGCTGAAGAGCAAGGGGCCGGCGATCAGGGCTTAATGTTCGGGTATGCCAGTGATGAAACTGACGTACTGATGCCAGCACCGATCACCTATTCCCATCGATTAGTGCAAAAACAGGCAGAAGTAAGAAAGTCGGGCAAGCTTGACTTTTTACGTCCCGATGCCAAAAGCCAGGTAACCTTTGTCTACGAAGATAACAAACCTGTTGGTATTGATGCCGTGGTGTTATCAACCCAGCACGACGATACCATTAGCACTGACGCCCTTCGCGAAGCGGTAATGGAAGAAGTCATCAAACCGGTTTTACCTGCTGAATGGCTTAACGCCAAAACCCAATTTCATATTAACCCCACGGGCCGCTTTGTTATTGGTGGTCCCATGGGTGACTGTGGCTTAACTGGGCGAAAAATCATTGTCGATACCTATGGCGGTATGGCCCGTCATGGTGGTGGTGCCTTTTCCGGTAAAGATCCATCAAAAGTTGACCGTTCAGCCGCTTATGCTGGCCGTTACGTGGCGAAAAACATTGTTGCCGCCGGACTGGCTAAGCGCTGTGAGATACAGATCTCATACGCCATTGGGGTAGCAGAACCCACTTCTATCAGCATCGAGACCTTTGGTACGGGTGTGGTAGATGAAAAAACCCTGGTTGCCCTCGTACGGGAACATTTTGATTTGCGTCCTTACGGGTTAATCAAAATGCTTGATTTAGAGCGGCCTATTTACCGCGCGACGGCGGCCTATGGCCACTTTGGTCGCGAGGAATTTCCTTGGGAAGCCATAGATAAAGCCGACGCGCTTAAAGCATCGGTTTAACGTCTAAAACAACAAGCACCGACAATTTTGTCGGTGCTTTTTTTATTCTGATCTATACTTTAGTCTGACAGTTTCTGTTTCTTCTTTATCGCGAATCGTTTTCACTGCCTTTTCATTCCAACTGTCGAAAATACCTGACATTGGTAGTGCTATTTAGCATGGCAATCCGCGTCGACTCTTCTCCAGGACGCACACCTGTAGTCAAGTAATAATAACCAAACGTAAAAACTGAGCACCCAATCACACACAAGGTACTCACCATGAAAGATTATTGGCTAATTGGGTTATTGATGGTTTTCAGTGCTGCAGTGAATGCCGAACCCAGCCCCAACAACGAACCGACGAAGGTGAATACACGGTTTGTCGCCTCACCGTACCAATCAGAAATTACCTATCAAAGCCCACAGCTTGCCAACTGGCAAATTGGTGTGCGTTACATCACAGAACGTCCCTTTGCGCCTCAATGGCTCTACAACCGCCACACAGACAACAATTATAATTCGGTACGGGTATTCGCCAGTCGACGTATCTTGCCCAACCAGTCACACCGTATATATGCGGCGTTACAAACCGGCACCGAAGATAGCATGGCCTATTCAAGCTGGATTTACTTGCCGCATCAAGCGGGCTCAGCGGCCAGTTTTGGCTGGCAAATGGGCGACTTACGCTCGGTAAGCATGGCGTTAGAATACGAATACCGTGAAGTAGAAAATAAAAATATCAATTCGCTACTGTTAGGTGTGGAATATTATTTTTAACGGGTAAATGACATTTCACAGGTCGCGGCGGTGGAAATATAGGTCTGTTGTATTAATTCGGCATCCACACTTGCCCGATGACGGGCGCCACTGTGTTGCGCCATTAGTTGTTTTTTCACCTCATGCCATGCTTGCATTTGTGATTCACTCAAGATGTATTCCAAGGCACTTAACTTAAAGGTCATTGCCACCCCCGCCGCGGCATACAACTTGATTAACCAGGGGTAATCCACCACCCAGCCATCTGAATAGACCGTTTGTTGTTTGAGAAACAAATTAAGATCACGGCATACGTCACTTCCTTGAACACCATATTGATTAAGGGTATCGCGGGATAAGCCATGTAAACCCTCGGCCTCTTTATCCCAATGAGTCCACCAGGAATAGGGTTGAATAAGCCGACAAAATCTAGCGCCATCATTGCGTTTAACGCCCACTTCAATGGGGAAACTGGCGCTGCCGAATCCACTGGCTTCAATATCGAGAATAGTTGGGGGGCTTTTTAAACGCACCATTATGAACTTCTTTAATAGGTATACCCTAAAACTACGAGGGTATAGCCAACTTCGCAAGTTTTTATTTGCGGTGTCCACTTCCTTTGTCTAATTGCACATCAGCCTAAGCAAGCTATGATTGTATATGCCCCCCCATTACCGGAATCGTCCGTCCTAATATGAGTTCATTTTCTACCCGCTTTAGCAAAGTACTCACCCTTTTAAGCTTGTCGCTTTATAGCGCCCTGGCAGCTGCTGACACCCAACCTCCGGTGGTGGTGGCCCTAGACGCAGATTTAAGCGCCGTAGCAGCAGAAGGCGGTGAGGCCTTACGTAAGGGGATTGAAATTGCGTTGGCGGAAATCAATGAGCAAGGTGGACTCCTTGGACGAAACGTCATCTTGGCCGCCTCTGACCATCGTGGAAACCCCGCAAGAGGGGTCAAGCATATCAAACAACTCGTCGAAACCGACAACCTGCTCGCTATTTTTAGCGGTGTCCATACACCCGTGGTATTGGCACAACTTCCTTTGGTCCACCAGCACAACAAGCTTTTCATCAGTCCTTGGGCTGCGGGCACATCCATTACCAATAACGGCCACAACCCAAATAATGTTTTTCGGGTTTCCTTTCGTGATGAACAAGTCTGTCAGGTGCTTATTGCCACCGCCAAAAAACGGGGTATTAACCAAGTCGCCCTGATTTTAGAAAGAACCGCCTGGGGACGTTCAAACTATCAATCGTTAATTGCATACGCACAACAACAGGGAGTGGATATTGTTTCTATCCAGTGGATAAATTGGCGGCAAGAGCAATTTGATACTGAAATAAAAGCCATTATAGAAAGCCAAGCACAAGGCATTATTCTTGTGGCTAATCCCCCCGAATCAGTGATCGTAAGCCGTACCCTTCTGGCTTCGCAAAACGCCAACTTGCCTATTTTGTCTCACAACGGACTGGCTGGCGGTAACTTTGCCCAAGAACTTGGCATAGACCAATTACAACAACTGAATATTTCCGTCATCCAAACCTTTAATTTTTTAAAGCAGGATAACCCCACCGCAAGACGGCTAGCTGCGGGATACTATAAGCTGTATGGAAAAACCGAAAAAACCGCCATTCCTGCGGTGGTGGGCCTAGCCCACGGCTACGACAGCATGCACCTGTTAGGTGCAGCAGTAGAACAAGCCCACAGCTTCGACACGGATAAGGTTCGTCAGGCACTAGAGCAGTTATCGTACATGGAAGGCGCAGTAAAAAATTATACCCAGCCTTTTTCAGAAAGGGATCATGAAGCCTTTACCCTTGACGATTATTTTATGACAACCTTTAATAGCGCCGGGTATCTTGTACCGGTCACCAATAAGTGACAACGCCTGTGAGCAAACGCCCAACCTTATATCAGCAATTACAACATCATATTGTTCCGCGATTGTTGGTATCACTGTTCATCGTCGGCACCTTACTTTGCGCCACCATCTTCTATTTTGCCCAAATACAAATTACCTCTGAACAACAAAAATTCACCGAATACCTGAAGGCAGATTTGCAATACAGCCTTGAAAATACGCAACAACTTATGCAGGGTATTGCGAGTAATGACTTATTGATAAACAGTTTCATTGATATTGAACAACGGGAAAACTACCTCCCTGTATTTTTTCAGTCACTGAAGTTTACACGTACCGAACAATTTAGCTTGGGGCTATTCCAATTTGACGGCAGCCCCATTATCAGCAGAAACTGGGAAGGGGTGGTACCTGCTGCGTTTTCCGATGCATGGCAATACACCACATTGCAGCGCTCCGAGCCTTACCGGCAGGTTAACGAAGAAGGCGTGTTGATTTCAGTTCCGGTCATTATTTCCAGCCAAGCTGAAGGTGCGCTGGTGTTATTTTTGCCATTCATGCAGGCATTTATCAATGCCCGAGGCAACGATGCTTATCAATTTATTCTGTCTGATAAAAATACCATCTTATACACCAGTCACCCCGCTAGATTTCCCCCTGGCAGTCTATATGCGCGAAATGAATTCATGGGATGGATTGCAGAAGAGCAATCCTGGTTAGGTTTATCCTTTATCAGCCAGGCGCCGGTTTTTAACGCCTTCAGCAACGTTCTTTGGCTTGTTCCCGCCATATTAATGACCCTAGGTTCGGCCATATTGGTGAGTATTTACACCTCGAACCAAGCTGCACGTTTGAGCGCCACAACGCTGCAATCATTGCACGATAGTATAAGACAAAGCGCCCGCAAAAAAACGGCCATATCCAGTCAGGCCCCGGATAATGAGCCCCAGGAATTATTTGCCATACGAGGTGCATTTGATGGCTTGATTCAAAACCTCATGTCCATGTCGTTGTCGAATCAACAATTTTCCAACGTCATTGATTCTTTAGAAGAAGTCTTAGTTGTGGTGGATGATGATAATAATAAGCTACTGATTAATCGTACTTTTACTGAATACGCCAAAGAATTTGAAATCACAGATAGTGAATTACTGGCAATAAAACGTAAACTGGAATCGGGTATTGATCACCTTGAGCGTCACTACCTAGCCGCGCCCATTGCGATACCGGTGACCATCCGATGGACAATGTTGCCGTTAACGGACGATACGCGCAAACAATTAGGTACCATTCTTGTGGGCAACGATACCACCCACAAGAAATCGCTGGAAAATCGTATCAATGTTATCAGCCATGCCATGAAATCCGCCACCGTTGCCCTTCTCATCGCTGATGCCCAAGCAGAAGGTTTTCCCGCCATTTATGTTAACCCCCACTTTTCCACCGTTACCGGGTACGCGGAAGATCAGGTACTTGGACAGCCAACGCTGTTTCTTAACGGTATGAAAGCCCCTCAGAAGAAGCTTATAGAAGTGAATGCGGCACTCCATTCAGGCTCCTCTTTTAACGATACCCTTTTATGCTACCGGCAAAATGACGTGCCCTTCTACAATCAACTTATCCTTACGCCAGTCTATACCGATGAAGTACTCACCCATTTTGTGGTGTTTTTCCAAGATGTCACCGAGCAAGAGCAAACCCAGCAATTTCTCGAAGATGCCAAACAGCGGGCAGAAGAATCCGCAAGACTCAAATCAGGCTTTTTAGCCAGTATGAGTCATGAAGTCCGCACGCCGCTGCACGGCGTATCTGGGGCTCTTCAGTTGGTCAATAAAACCAATATGACCAAAGAGCAATTACGCTATATTAGTCTTGCAAAGGACAGCTTGCGTAATTTACAACATATTGTGGATGATATTTTAGATTTCTCCAAAATCGAAGCCGGCCAGCTTGGTATGGAAGCCATCCAATACGATTTGCCCCTTCTGCTCCACACCATTTATGAACAAAATTCCATTGCATGCCAGAACAAAGGACTGACCCTACTGCTTGAAACTAATCTTCAACCCCATACTCGAGTGATTGGCGATCCTGTACGTTTAAGACAAATTCTCAGTAACTTATTAAGCAATGCCGTGAAGTTCACCGAACAGGGAACCATCACGATAAAAATAGACATGCAGCGTTCTCGTAATGGCGCCTGGCTGCTAAAAGGGGTAATTGAAGATACGGGCATAGGTATCGCCACTAACAATTTGGATTCCATTTTTGAAGTATTTCGACAGGAAGATATTTCCACAACCCGCCGTTTTGGTGGCACCGGACTAGGCTTGTCCATCAGCCGTCAGTTATGCCGCTTACTCGGCGGCGATCTCTTTGCAACCAGTAAAAAAGGACAAGGCAGTCAGTTTATATTTACTCTTGCCCTTGGTTATGTGGATGCTACATCCAGGACGGATCCCAGCATTGAAGACACAAGCCCTGCACTAGGTCCCCATGGCAAAGCCAAGGTGTTAATCGTGGAAGACAATGAAATCAACCAACTCATTGCCCGAGAACATTTAAGTCAACATAAAACCATGACCACCCGCCACGGTAAAGAAGCCTTAGAAGCGTTAAATAGGATGAAGCTGACCTTTGACATGATCCTGATGGACTGTCATATGCCTGAAATGGACGGGTTTGAAACAACCAAGCGTATTAGAAACGGTGAAGCAGGTGAAAAATATAAAAACGTACCGATTATAGCGCTGACGGCCAATGCCATGAAAGGCGATAAAGAACAATGTTATTCTGCCGGTATGGACGACTACATCAGTAAGCCTTTCACTGCCCAAGATTTACAGGACGTTGTGGCAAAGTACATGGCCTAACCAGTACGCACAGGGCAAGGGAAAAAGATGAAGCGCCCGTTATTGCACATACCATTTAGTGTGTTTGTGCACCGTATCACTGGCTAGCATCTCTGCTACCGAAAACCATCGATACTCATTGTGCTGCTCTTGAGGCAAGGCTTGCAAACCAATATCCAGTATCAGCTTGTATCCAAGTACCACATAATGGGTAGCAATGCCCTCATCAAAAACGCAATCATCATACAGGTGTTCAAAGACACCTAAAAACTGTCCCTTGGAACGGGGGATTTGCCGACCTAATTCCGTCTTGGTAAGACGCAAAAAGGCATCATCCATTTTTTCATTTTTTAAAATACGCCCCCCCGGTACAAACCAATAGTCTTTTGCGGGTCGATTGGTTCGATAACCTAAAAGGACTTCACCATCACTGTTTTCAACAATGAGATCAATAGAAACTAAAGGTGTGCCGGCAATGACAGTGGTAAAATCTTGTTGCGATAAAAAAGTCATGGGTCTCACTTAAATTAAACACCCATCAGTTTCACCAGGCCCATAGTGACGCGAAGAAATAATCACTGAGAATGGTGCTGATGTACACGGGATAAGATACACTAACAAAAACGGGGTGTCGTTCAAAGATACCTGAACTACCATACCGATTTACAATGATGTTGGAAAAGGACATGTCTACCTCAAAGGACCTTCACGCGCTCTGTCAACAGCCGCTGCACGGCGTGCACTTGTCAGTGGACGGCTCACCCTCTCCGGCGCTTCCTTACGAAATGACAGTAAAAAACGGCCCTATTACTCCCCTAGAAAATGAACATAAAATTTGGTCATTAGTAGATAGGGGGGAGCGCTATACATCCACCGTTTCGCTTTTCCGTTACGATGACACGCTGCAACTGTCCATTGATTGCGAAGGTGTGGGTATTTTTGAGTTTAAACATAATACCCTCACCATAGATTGGCAATCAGGTGGAACTGGGCCCGCCCACTATTTGCAAACATTGGGGATTTCCCTCTATTTAGAACGGCAACATAAAATTTGCCTACATGCGAATACCCTGGTGAAAAATGGCAACGCCTATTTGTTTCTTGCCCCAAGTCGTACGGGAAAATCAACGTTAACGAGTGCCATGACCGCCCTCGATTATCAGCTTATTACCGATGACATGGCAGCCATCTACCCTAACGGTGATGATTATAAAGTGTATCCGAGCTGGCCGAAAGTACGCCTGTGGCCGGATAGTGCTAAGCACTTGGCCAAGCAACTAACCACAGATAATCACGCAAAGAAAAAGGTGCATGCCCGATTTGCAAAGGAAGAAATTAACGTAGCACCAGCAAAGGCACATAAGCCTCATCCGGTGAAAGGGCTATATTTATTAAATCGAAAGGAAGATTATCATGGCCCGGTAACGTTAAGTATGTTGCCACCAAGTCATGGTGTTATTTATTTACTACAAAACAGTATGCTAGGCGATGCATACACACCTTTAGGCTTAGATAAAGCCCGAATGATCAGCATAGCGAGACTACTACAAAAGGTGACTTTTTATGAAGTGACCTATCCGAGTGGGTTAGCGCATCTTGATGATGTTACCAGAGCGTTAGACGAACAGCTTTCCACAACCTAATAAACTTTACGTCAGGCAAAAAAAAGCCAGTCTTTCGACTGGCTTTTTCATATCAATGCGAATTAACCCTGGAATGGGTTGCGCTTAGTTTGACCACCTTGTTCGTCAGGAATACTTCCTGCGAAACCTTCAGTCAATTCAGCCAATGTACCTACTTTTTGTAGTTCAGGCTTGGTGTAAGTTTGTTTGCTTTCAACAGCAACATTCTTAGCAGATTTCATAATCTATGATCCTTATGCCTTTTTACGGCGGTTGAAACCCATAAAGCCTAACGTAGCAGCAAAGATGCCCAGTGTAGCTGGAACAGGAACTGCAATATCAGTATCAGCGACAAACTCAAAAGAACCAGCAGTGTCTAACAACGTGCCGTTAACACCGGTTAGTAATAAGCCACCATACAGTTCATCTTCGATATTTGTATCGAAAGTGCCAACAACATATGATTCAGACGCTACGAATTCACGACCCGCATCAGAACCATTTGCACTCGCGTCACCTTCTTCAGTATCAAATACAACATCACCGGCCCAAGCATCGATATAAACAGATACGATAGCTGAGGCAGTACCGTCATAAGTGAACGTCCAAGCGCCTAATGTATCCGTTACACCGGCAGGTGTCTCAGAGATAGTATCACCTTGTTGTACTAAAGACCAAGAAGTACCATATACACCACCTATGTAGCCTTCTAGATAATCAACACTATCGTCCATTAAAATGGAAGACCATGTCACTGTTTCTGTAGACATATCAGAAAATGTAACAGTCACATCCATACCAACCATATCAGAACCAGTAACAGTAGAGATATAAGCTGCGGAAGCTTGACTGCTTAACAACAGGGCTGCTGCCCCGAATAAAGCCGACTTTTTCATTCCAATTTCCTTGTGAGTTTAAAAACTACGTGGGTGAATTATTTTTGTATGAAAAATAAAGCAATGTTTATACCATTAAAACAAATATGTTTAATATCAGTTAGATAAAAACAAAGCGTAGGGGAATTTAATGAAAAAAGCTGGATTTAATGTAGATCTGTAAAAAAATCGGACAGATCCTTTTGTCATCACAAGCCAAATCATCCAAAACGATCCGACTTGGAACATTCCCACATGGCTAATATCAGTGCATTGCGCTGCTTTAGCAATAATTATTTTTAAATTTTAACGATTTACGCGCTTTTCGTTATTTGAATGCTTTTATTTCCCCCCGTAAACTGCGCATAATAATAGTGCAATTCACTTTTAAACGGACCTTTGTGAAACCTTTTATTTTTCTATGTGGTAATGACGTATCGGCGTTAAACGCGGCCCGTAGCCGAATACTTCCCTATACCGACTACGTTTTTACTACGTGGGAAACCGGTATGGGACTCATGGAAGGACAGAGCACCGCGGTCCCTAAAGATGTCAGCAATTTGACAGATCCTGCCTTTGCAGATCAAGCCGGTCCTTTTTACGCCATTAAAGAGAATAAAGACATCCTATTTGGTTCAGATCCTTTGGGTCTGCAGCCCCTCTATTTTTGTTTTGCATCTGGCGTGTTAGCAGTAAGCAATCGTACTCAACTGCTTTTTACTGCCTTATCCCTCACACCAGAAATAAACGATACCGCATTGTCAGGTTGGTTAGCCGGTCAGCCGGTTCCCGATCTGTCCGTTTACAGTAATATCACTGTGTTGCCCGCCGGCAACGCTCTGCTGTCTTCCAACAATAAAATTCGTCTTTATCCTTATTGGGATATTGATCCTAAAAACACCCTGCATTTTGACGATGACCACGCTTATGGCGACTACTTTCGTTCTTTGCTGCGCAATGTGGTGGCCGAACAGATCCAGGATACCAAGATCTTAGGCTGTCAAATGAGTGGCGGCATGGATTCAACCTCCATCACCGCTCTTGCGACAGCCCTGAAACGCGAAAGTGGTGAGCGCTGCTATGCCATATCCCACTATTATCTTCATGATCCGGGATCCGACGAAAGGCAATTAATTGATGACATGCGTCGTCATTTGAATATCACCGATTTTCATTATCAAAATGTGGACGAAGAACAATACCGGGATTTTCTTGCACTTTATCCTGCACATTATGATCATCCGGGAATTGTTCTTTCTCCCCGCTATCACGATGAACTAGCCGATTTACACCAATTGGGGATCACCACTTTACTTACCGGCAACGGTGGAGACGAAATGTGCTGGGGGCATGCCAGTGCCTATACACAACGACTACTTGAAGGCGAGTTAGCCGTTATCCCTGAGGTTTATAAAGCATGCCGTCAAACCAATATGTCCTTTGCCAAGGTCGCCAAACACCTTTTCGTTAAGCCCCTCGTTCCCCAAGCGCTAATTAAATTAGCAAAACAGCTAAAAGGACATAGCCGGGGTCTCATCCCTTTACCGGATTGGTTAACGCCCCGTGGACAATCGCTGGCCGAGGCATCGTACGATTTTCATAATCCTTTTGACGTAAAACGCCAGCCTATGCATCACGCCCGCTACTTTGCGTTGAAAACAACCACAACCTTTAATTCAGTACGCTCTTATGATGCCGTAGCCTCAAGCTACAATATGCAGGTTAAACACCCGTTTTTTCATCGTCGAATTGCCGAGTGTTCTTTTGCGCTACCTCCTAAGCAGCTTATACAAGGTCCCTACCCTAAAACTATTTTACGGAATGCCATGTCAGGTTTGCTGCCAGATAGCGTTTGTTGGCGAAAAACCAAAACCACCTTTGATCACCATTTTGCCAATTTGGTGAGAGAAAATGCCGAATCCTTGCGAGCATGCCTTAGCCACCCCTATCTTGCTGATCGAGGATTGTTAGATACCAACAAGGTATTAAAGGCATTTGATAATGCGGTATATAATAAAGAAGGAGGTATACAGGTAGATTTATTATTTGTGATCTTAACTCAACGCTGGCTGCAACGTTTCCACGTATAGGGCCATTTAGTGCAAAAACGCCGACAATAAAGTGCTATCGCCTTTTTTGGCATTGAGTTCAGTATAGGTATCAATAACCTCATGACCATCGTTAAGCAATTCACCATTTAGCGTTAACCAACAATGGGCTTGTGTTTTCTTATCCACCCGTCGTACACCAAAATGAAGTTGGGGAGTGATCCCTTGCTGTTGCATCATCTCCATGGTGACCATGCATCGGCGCAAACAGTTCATGTGGCGAATATGATGACGGCCGGCCTTTTCGATGACGCCAACAAAACCGTTGGGAAGGGGGGAATCTGCCTGTTTACTTGCCACAAAAACGCGATCTTGCCACTTAGCGTAGGATTGATGTCGGATCCGCCAATCCCAAAACAAAAACTTAAACCAAGCTTGAACAAACCATTTTTTCTGTTCGCCAGTTAAGGCTAAAAATGCCCTTAGCATCGACTTAAGCGTTCGTGACTTCTTCAACCAGTCCTTGCTGAACCAGTTGATCAATGAGTGCCTGGTAATCTTCACGCACTTCACTGGCAGACACATCGTATTTGGCCGTCATGGCAGCCACCACTTCTTCATCAGATTTTCCCTGTTCCAGCAGCGCAATCATTTGCGTACCGACGCCGTTTACCGTGAAGTACTCACCGCCTGATGGCTCAAGGATCACCATTTCATCCACCACAGTTTGTGCCAGTACATCGTCTTTTAATTTGTACATTGTCATTTTATTTCCTTACGTTCTCTCAACAAGTTGATGTTTTTCTAGCATAAAGACTCTATCAGCCACATCGGCTAGCGTGGGATCATGAGAAATCATAAGTACAGTATAATTCTTAAATAACGCATTAAATTCATCCTTAAATTGGTTTCTACCTACTTCATCCAACATTGAGGTAGGCTCATCAAAAAGTAAAATCTTAGGTTCTTTAAGTAGTGCTCTGGCCAATGCAATACGCTGGCGTTGGCCACCGGATAATCTGACACCACCTTCTCCAACCAAGGTTTCCATGCCCCGTGGCAACTTAGACACAATATCAAGCAAACCGGCACGGGTACAAACCTCATTGAGAAGCGCAGACGACGGCTTGGTTGCCACACCATAGGTAATATTGTCGAGGATAGTGCCATTACATAACACAACATCCTGAGGCACATGACCAATACAACTGCGGACCGATGGGGTAGTCACAGTGGAAATATCCTGCTTATCCACATAAATGGCACCTTGCTGCGGTGTATGAAAGCGCATGAGCAAATGCAATAGGGTGGATTTCCCCGCGCCATTCTCGCCAACAATTAATACGGTTTGGCCAGCATCAATGTGGCAAGAAACGTCTTGTAACACCCTACCACCGGTTTGGTACCCAAAGGAAAGCTGATCAATATCAATATCCCCTTTGTCCACACGAAGCGTCGCTAAGCCCGTATCTGATGGCTCCCTCTCACTACCGTGTACCTGCAATAAACGGCCCATGGCTCCCGTCATTTGCATGGTTTGTCCGTAAAGCCCGGCCAACGCACTCACCGGACGGGTAAAAATCATTCCGTACAATAACAAGCTGACAATGTCCGGCAGGGCAATCTTGCCCGCTTCAAACTGTACCCAGCAAATGCCGATAATGACAATGATACACACTGAGGTCAGAAACTGGATCAGTGGCGCTAACAACGCTTGGAATCGAAATTGACGGGTGCGTAACGACAATAACTCCCCAGTACGATGGGCATAACGGTCAGATTCTGTTTTTTCCCGGTTAAAGGTTTTTATAAGGGTAATGGTGCTGATATTTTCACTGGCAATGGCTAAGGTATCGGCCTGCTTTTGCACTATTTCTTTGGCTAGTGGATGAATTTGACGCCCCACAAACTTAGACACCAGATACACCATGGGAATGAGTGTCATGATCATCAATGCCACCAGAGGCTCAATCATGTACATCATAAAAACACTGCCCAATAAGATCAGCATATTCGGTAGTAGCGTAGTCAGTACAGCGGTAACGTAATAGCTAACGGTACCTAGGTCGTGGGTCAACAGGGATAAAACATCGCCTTTGTTGGTATGCTGAAAATAACGTAGCGGTAAAACCTGAATATGATCATAAAGACGGCAACTCAAATTTGCCATCAAGCGGGCACCCAACACATTGAGCCGGTAGGTTGAAATAAATTTAAGCAGGCTTTGAACGCCGAACAACGCGCACCAAATAAACAGATATCCCCCCAAACTTTGCAGGGAATCATAATCTTTATTCACCACAGCCGCAGACTGTTTTCCTATCAAATAAGGAATGACCAAGCTGACGGCTGTTTCGAGAAATAAAATGACAAAAATGATCAGAAAGCTGGCCCGATAATTTCGGAAAATATTTTTACCAAAGTACAGGCTACGACGCCACATTTCTGTCATTTTGCTTCACATATTCAAGTAGTGTGGACAACGATGTTTTTAGAACAGAGTATGCGCTAATACACGAATGCACTAGTATACGTTTTTGCCCACAAAACCTTTGAAAAAGGTGAAGATAACAATTTTCACATCAAGCCACAAAGACCAATTTCGAATATATTCGAGATCGTATTGAACCCGCATTTGCATTTTTTCCACCGTATCGGTTTCACCGCGCCAACCGTTCACTTGTGCCCACCCTGTAATACCGGGCTTGATACGGTGGCGCAACATGTAATACTTAACGGTTTTACGATACATCTCATTGTGAGCCACCGCATGGGGACGGGGACCAACCACCGACATGGTACCCTGCAATACATTAAAAAACTGGGGCAGCTCGTCAAGGGATGTTCGGCGTAAAAATGCACCTAATTTGGTCACCCGGGTATCCCCTTTGGTGGCTTGGGTAACATTGTCTCCATCTTCAGTTACCGTCATTGAGCGAAACTTCCACACTTTTATCTTTTTACCGTCAACGCCATACCGGTTTTGTTTAAAAATAACCGGCCCTTTAGATGTCAGTTTTATGGCAATGGCAATAAACAGCATGGGAATGGCAATCACGGTAAGGATCGCACTGGCAAGTAGAATATCTTCTGCCCGCTTGATGGCCATCATGGCTCCGCGCATGGGCGTATCAAAAACACTGATGGTTTGCATATTCCCAATATTACACAACCGAGAATGCACCATATTGTACATAAAAAAGTTGGGGACAAAATGCACTTCGGCATTGGTATCACCTAATTCATGCAAAATTTGCTCAATGCGCCTGTTGGCGGTCATTGGTAAGGTAATAAAAATCTGATCTAACTTTCCGGCCCGCACTTGGGCAATAGCGTCTTGAAGATTCCCCTGAACGGTGAACCCTTCGGGTATCGTCAATCGGTTGACGTCTCGATCATCAAACACACCGCCTATACGAAAACCAATATGGGGGTTAAGTCTCAGTTCCTTGACCAATTCCACCGCGTTTTCATTCATGCCGATGATGCCCACAGAGCGGCTGTTAAATCCTTTGCTTCGGATATTGTACAAAAACGCTCGCATACCCAAACGCCATGTACATAAAAATAAGGGCGCAATGGTGACCCAAGCTGACAACACGACGCGGGAGTAGTCTTCCGAGGTCTTGGTCAAAAATAGGTAAATTAAGACCACCACAAAACTGACAAACCAACTCAAAGCCGTATAGAAAATCAGTTCCTTGGTGGTGCCTGAACGCCACGAGCGATACAGCCAGAAGAGCTCTGCAGAAAGAAGGTAGGTGGTACTGCCGATTAACCCCAGCAGATGATAATGCACAGACATATCTACCGAATATGCCGCCCCCACCGCAAGGAGTGTTACTTGGATAATAAGAAAATCAATAAAACGATAAACGATCGCAAATTGATTGACATTATTTCTAACGAAGCCGTTTCCCATAAATGCCTTCCTTGATGACAAGTTAAATAGTGAACAATGCAGATATACTAAATGCGTATTGAGAAAATATGTCACTCACCATCTTTTAACATATACAAAATACCTGTAAGCAAAATGTCAGCCAAAACTTTTAATATTAATCATAAATGATTCTCGTGATGCTATAGGGGGAACGTAATTATAGGTTACATCAGAATTACTACTATTTTATTATGATAGGAAGTGTAGCGTACTTTTCCGTGTTTATCGTTCATTTCAATGCATCAAGACAGTTTTACTTAAAAAAGAATTTTAAACTTTCGTCTAATGTAAAGAATGTTGACATTCAAGGGTTCAAAGGCCGTTTTTATAACACAAATTTAATATTTCCCTCGTCCACATTGCTACTTCGATAAATCGAATACCTTTAAGTGTAGAGTTTCTACTACACAATGCGGTTATTATTTAACCACATGAACATCGATGCAGGGTTTCGTTCTTCAGCGCACCACCATGATGCGAGTGTAAAAATAGCTGACAATAAGTAGGTGGGATGACCATGTTATTAACATTCTGGCAAGACTTCGTCTTGCCTTTTACGCCCTAAGTCTCTGATCTTCTATCAAGGCCCCTAATTTACCCACATTTTGTGGCATGGAACGAATATTGCTCTGACCAATAAGTCTTACAACGCAATTGTCGAATCAGGCAGGAACTTCTCGTGAAAAGTGTATTTTCATTCCGTGCTCCCAGTGCAGTTCCCATGGTCAAGCCGGCAAATAGATTACAGCTAGTGGCTGGACTTGCTCTGTTAAGTCTTGCTGCAATGTGTCTTTATCTTGCAACACGTTACTATCAATTTTCCTCTCTTAGTTCTTCGTCACATAAAGCCTTTGTTGCAGCCGTGATGGACAACAAGAAACCCGCAAACAACCTCGATGTTCAAATTGCCAAATTACGCCAATTACATCGGGAGTTACCTAAAGATGGCAGTGTTGCCTTGGCCCTTGCCGAAGTTTATGCCATGCAAGGGTTAGGTAGCCACAAGCCGCACAATACAGGTGCATTAGCAATGCGTTATGTTTTGCAGGCAGAAGACATGCAACCCACCCATTATGAAGCTTTTGCTGTGAAAATGGCCATCACAGAGCTGTTCGCATCACAGGAACCTATCGACATAAAGACATTAGAGCGCGGATTGGTACTTGCACCTTTTGAATGGGAAACCCAATCGATTATCGGGCCAGTACTTATCGCCCATTGGTATGAGCTACCGCCATCAATCAAACAAAAAGCCAAACCCGTTATACAGAGTGCTTTACGCCAAAAACCGACCCGGGAACGTCTCATTGCCATTATGGAAAACACCCGAATTGTAACGCCGTTTATGGGTTTATCGCCGGGTAAATGGATCACCGAAAGACTACAACGAATTGAACAAAACGTTACCAACACCGATGTCTAACATTGCGGGCAATATTGTCCCTTTTTCGCTGCTGGTTGTTATATTCGTCCTTGCCCCTTGGCTACATGGTTTGGATCTGGTGTGGGAGCAGCTTGCCGTTGCGGGTAGCGCCATCTTGCTGATAAGTTGGCTAACTTTAGGTATTTCAACCCCACAGACTCAAAATGAAAATCGGGCATTGTTATTATGGGTTCTCTGGCTAGGGTACTGTGCGATCTATCTGCTCCCCCTTCCAGCGTCTTTCATTACATTCTTATCGCCGCAAACCGCCACCTGGTATGCCACCTACGCCCATGATGTCAGACCTTACCTTACGGTTTATTGGCAGGCCTCACTGATTGAATGGATAAAAATGCTTGGTCTTGGCTGTTTGATTTTCGCCTTGATACATTGGCTGCGCCGGCCACAAGCCATCTATGTACTAATGGGAATACTGTTGTTTGGCGCAGTGTTAACGGCGTTATACTCGGTCGTCAATTATGCCACCGAAGGCGCCTATGAATGGGTGGATGCCATCCCCCCTTGGACATTCTCGTGGAAAAACGGGATCCGGGGCACATTCAGTTATAAAAATCAGTATGCCGTATACATGGCCTTAGCATGCTTAATTGCCATTGGCCTTTTATGTGATGCCAAGTACCTGAAAATCCCCCAAGCCCTCGTCATCCTCCTTCTCCTAAGCTTGTGTTTACTCGGTTATACCCTGTTGAATACCAGCAGCCGAGGCGCACTGGCCTCACTGATAGCCGGTATGGGGATCACCTTGTGTATGCAGGTCGCCCGCTCACCCAATTTACTCAAGCGCTGGCTAACAGGGAAGACCCTTGTTGCAGCCATACTCATCTCGGTGATGTTGGGGACGGGCTTCGCCCAATCATCCATTTATAAACGGTTTAGCAAAGAAAAACTGGATGATAATGGACGCATTGAACTGCGAGATACGGCATTTTCCGTTTTTAAAGATCATCCCATTGTGGGCACAGGTTTAGGCACCTACCCCTATATACAACATGTGTATAAAACCATGTTGTTGGGGAATACCAAAATGTCAAAACGGGCACATAATGATTATTTAGAAACCATGGCAACCACCGGCATTATCGGCTTTGGATTGCTGGCAGTGACATTGGGATTTATGTGGTTGCTGCTATTTCGACATACCCATACCAGAATGAATGGTGCACTTTACGCCTGTCGTGCTGGGGTCATGACCTACCTGATTCAAGCGTCCTTTGATACCAATGCGGGCATTTATTTTTTACCCATTCTATTTGTTACGCTGCTGACCATGGGCTTGATTATCACTGAACGCTTTGACTTTAAAAATCCAGCGTCTCGTACTGATATCCAGAGACTGTAAAAACAAAACCTGCCCAATATCGAGGATCTTTGAAACGCCGCTTTTGCGATAATTGTTGCCGCGCAACCAATAAGGCCTTGGCAATATCACCACCGTTTTCGGCCACGTTCTGATAAAAGAACGCCATAAATTCCGCCGTGGCCCTGTCTGGTACCTTCCATAGCGTCGATATGGTTCCGCCGGCACCTTGATATAAGAAGCCACGACTTAAACTGCGCATACCAATACCCCGATATGATCTACCCATCTCCGTTTCACATGCGCTGATCACCACCAGTTGATTGGAAAATTGATGCGAAAACAAGGCTTCGTAGGATATGACTCCCTGATGCTGCGCACTGCTACCATTGTAAGCGGTCACTAAGCCCACCATATCTGGCGTTTCCGGGGAATAAAAAGCATGACTGCCCACATGAAGTAGCTTCGCATGGCGGGCGGTAGATGACACCAAATGTTCATTGGTGGCCTGATTATCGTTATAGGAAATCACATTTAAATCAGGAAAGGCATCAGCGATGGTCTGACTGGCTAACGCCGTCCAAGGTAACTGGGGAAACCCTGCCCGCCATTGCATGGCTTCCGTATTTTTTGCCTGTTCCGGCGTAGGATTGGCCGGATTGGTAAATGTTACGGCTAAGGGCTCACTACTGCTTTTGGTTTCCGACTGAAAATAATCAAGTAACGATACCACCCGAATGAGTGATAATTCTTGGCCGAGATACCGAGTTTGGGTTTTATCCTGTAACGCAGCAAAGGACATGTTTCGCCATTGCCCTTCTGGCAGCAAATACACCGTATCCAAGCCGTGATAGCGGAATAACAGTGTCCCTATTTCATCAGTTATATTGTCTTCATTGGCGGAACAGGAGCCTTCGGTATAATTGGCAGTAATTAAATAGGCACAGTGTTTATCTTCTAAAGAAAATATCTTCAAAATCGCCCGTTTACTGCCAAGGTAGTGTCTAAGGTCGGTTAAAGACGGCCACTTTTCACTTGTTAATACAGACGTAAGCGCCTGTTGCGATAATAGCATCTGTTCTGTTTCGACATCATGCACCAGCCATTGTTTATTCGTGTATTGGCCAGGCACACCATCGCCGAGATCCCACGGACTCGTTAACGCGCTGTCATCCTCCTCAGATGAATAGGTAGATAAAGACATTCTATGGCGCTGAAACATAATGCTGGCGAAACGCTCTGACAAAATGAGCGCTTTTTCAATATCCTGCTCGTCATTGCTGGGCAATAACCAAGCTAGATAGCGATTAATTAAAGAACGTGACTGGCTCAGCCAACTCATCCCCACATCATTACTCTTAAACTGTGTTGAGGCATCGACAATCTCGCTGAAGGCTTGTTCAAAGATCTCATCAATCTGTGTTCTTGTATTGGCTTGTTCCCGCTCATTAAGCAGCAAGGCCAACTTAATATTGGCAATGGCCAATTTTACAGAAAGCGGATAGGTGGAAAAAGATTCAATACGGGCAATTAATGTTTGGGCCAGGTCGAGACGATGATAACGCTGTAAAACCACCAGCCAATCACTGTATAGCTGCACCACTTCGGTGTCGGGAAAGGTGTTATCGATATCGTCAATAACGTGTTTGTATTCATCTTCATCAAAGCTTCCAGCCTGCGCATAGGCGCGCCATTGGGCGTCAAAGATCTGCGCCAGTATCCGTAGCTTTTTATTTAATGGCAGCGCAAACACTTCATCAAGATAATACCGCGCACTTTTCCAGTCTTGCTGAGCCCCACGTAACCTGACCAGTGACAGCAGTGTATGTATGTAATCTTCGGGCATCACCTGTAAATTGGTATATTTTAACGCCTGTAAATAATAGCGTTCTGATTTGGCAAGATCCCCCACCAACAGATAAGCACGGCCAAGATTGCTATAACTTACCGACAATTTTTCTGGCACTAGATTGTGGGTATGTTGAAATACCGAGGCCCGAAGGGCTGAGAGGTAACCCGGTAAATTCCCTTGCCGTCGATATACCCATGCCAGATTATTGGTAAGATCATCGCGCATCTCATCCTCTCTGGCCCCACGACTTTCAACAAGGCAATCTATTCCACTATTTAAATGGATCTGTGTACTGGATAAATCCGATTGAAAGCGATAATAGCTGGCAAAACCATTATGTATTTCTGCACACAACAATGGATTTGTGTGCTTATTTTTTAAATTATTTGCCTGCTTGAGTTCAAGAAATCCTTCCTCGAGTTGGGCAGGATTTTCATTACTTAGCACCTTGCTAAAGCCGCAATAGGTCAACAAAACCACTTGCTGCTGGCGTGCCGTGATAGCGGATTCATCGGCCATTTTATGGCAAAGGGTCAAGGTTTGTCGGTAATGCTGCAGCGCAAATTCACTTTGTATTTGAACCAATTTAGCGGTGCGTATATCACCCGCTGATGCCGTGGGCCATTGCTGTAAAAATTGCGCAGCCCCCTGAGACGCCTGCTGATAATTCATATTCGCCAGAAGCCCCACAATAAGCCTCAGTGCGATATCTTTTTGCATCATGGTGCTGTCTTTTTGCAGCTCTTGCATTTTTTCTAAATATGTATCGGAAAGGGTGTTTTTGTCAGACAACAGACGAGTATCAAAATCTGCCAACATAGACAATATCGTCATCGTATCTGGAGCGGTCTCCGTTAGGGCCACAGCACCTTGTGCCGTACAATGAAAATAGGCACCATTATCCTCAGCCACACGGGTGTACTGTTGCCAGGTGGGTTCAAATTCGGCGCACACCTCACTGGATGCACGAGCTATACCTGAATAATGAATCAGGATCATCGCGAATACATACCGCACGGCCCGCAGATATCCCACAGCCAAGGTTCTCCTTACTTCTTTCAATTTTTAATCATTGTCTCGCCAGCGATAACTTGTCATTACGATTTCACTGGGATCACCGTCATCTTCACCACTGCCATCCCGCAGCCAAGCAAGGGTTGAGGTATAATCTCTTGCTGGCTTCCCATTTATGTCAAACTCATGGGCAATAATGGAGACACGTAATGACTTAAACCCTGCCACGTCCGTTCCTAACTTCGCGCTTAAAGGTATTGTATTGGAAATGAAGATTCCATTAGGATCGATCACTTTAAATTCGCTATTGGCCATAATAGCTTGCGCCGTGCCGTTCCATAACCCCCCTAATGCCACCGCATAGGTATTTTTCTTTTCATCATAGATAAATTTCACCGGATAATTTTTACCTAACCCTTCGGGATGATAACTGCTTAGTGAAGGAACAATACTACGGTGATTCACGTAACTCACCCCAGCCTTAGCCGTCGCCCAATACCCATCTTTATAGTCACTCATCTTTCGCTCCTTGACACAATATGTCTGCCATTGTCAAAACCTGATGCTCAGGTACGCCCAGCGCTTGGCAGATGATAGCGAGATCATTTGCCGGTGTGGTATTTTCATTATTTTTTAAGCCGTTATGCATGGCGTAAGCAAGCACTTCTGCCACAATAATACTGCCAAGCTTGCCTAAGCGATGTCCGGGATTATCATTTTGTGCTGACGCCTCAGCAAGCACATAGGGCCAAAGCGGCAGTCGATTATCTTCATAAAGCCGGTAGAAGGCTGAAGTTTGACTCATAGGATCAATTTTCAGCTCTTCAAGTACCGCATCACTTTCCCCAAGGGTTAGGCCTGTTTGTTCGCACAACAAGGGATAGTGTTCAATGAGACAGCGCTTACATTCATGAACCGTGGCTAATCCAATCTTTTTACCGGCCAGAATATTACGCTCAGCAATATTTCGGTTTATCGGCACCTTTCCCATTCCCGCCACAACAATAAGATTAATGGGCTGAATTTCCTGCGCATAGTCACCAAAAAACAACGACCAGTCGATACCCACAATAGGCTTACCATTAAAAGGCTGATGGGTTAGCAGGGCATGTAAATTAAAATTGTCTGTGGCAGTAAGTTTATAGGTCTCTCGCACCATACTATGACCAAAACGAAATGCGCCATGGCTAAACTCCACGGGCACTCGGGCTAACTCCTGTGACAACGTCATTATCCGTTGCGCCGGCGCCGTGGAGGAAAAGTAATAGCGATAAACCCCCTTATCTAACAGAGCTTTTAACCATTCATGCTTCACAAGATGATGAAACAGCCCCGTTGTCAGGCGACGGGCCGAATAGAAATAGCTGGGATCATCACATAAGTGAGGAAGAGGTTGTGTAGAGAGGGCACTGAGAATTTTGTTATGAATATGCTGCCACTGTACGTGGAACTGCAAAACAATGGCGTTATCGAAGTTTCGCGGCTCGGGTAATAGCGGGGTTTGGTTACTATCCCGTAAACAATCCCAGTTATTATCGGGTAGTCGAAAAAAACCCTGTTCATTGATATAAATATGAGAAGGAAGCCCCGCCTCAACCCCGTACATACTGTCGAGATTCAGTGCCGGCGTCACCTTACGTGAAGAATAATGATTTTGGTTCGGGTGAGTAGGCTCGACAATATCATGGGCGATCCATTGCCCCCAATAGGTATACCCTGCGGGTAATTTACCGTTTAACGGAATCTTGAGCTTCTTTCCTGATGTTGGTGTGTTCGATGCCGACGTGCCGGAGGATTTTTGAAGTAATAACGCCATGGATTTAGCATCGAATGAACCTTCGGTATCATCTGCAAGAGGAGCAGACCAGGGAATAATCCCTTCTACCATTTGTGCGATTTCGTCAGTGGATGGCGGCTGGCATGTGGATTTGCCAAAAAGATAATCCCTATCTTCTACTTCCATCCCCTATTCCTTTAACACATCCAACGAAAACCGATTAATTTCAGTTCGCTCACTTGATAACGTTAACTGATAGCGCCCTGGCTCAACGTCATCTTCATACACTAACAGCGAAATTTCACTATTGGCATTAGGATAGACCCAGGTCGTAAAGACCACACTGCCTTGATCATTTTTAAGCACGGCTTTAACAGGATCATGAAATGACGGTGGCGCATCGCTGACCACCACTTTAAATGCCTCACCCTCAGCGTAAGTGAGAATAACCGGCTCTGTCACATGACTTCTAAAATCTTCAAGATAGACGATACCTGGGCTCACTGACGCAGGCGAGACAATGACGCTAGGTAACCAGACTAACAATGCCGCCGCAGCGGCTAAACCCAGCATAACCGAAGCGCCTTGTTTTTGTCGCCGTACACGCAGTTTATGCATCGTATTGTGATTATTCATGCCTGAACGAAGAGTATGAGCCAATACCACCTGCTTGGTTATTTGAGGATCCGATAACATTGCATTTTCGAAGTCGATTTCCTCTTCAGGCGACAACCTTTTTGCTAAATAATTCTGTAATTGCTGTTCGTCAGCCAAATTAATGTCAGACATAATATTCAATCATCAGTTTTGATGGTCTGCCCAGATGCGCCATCATTCTTATTAGGAAAGTGATGGGACAAGGCAAATCCTCTCACATCCATCATTAATTTGTACGAATTATCACCAACATGGCCATCAATATGCGATAAAGGGCTTAACATTGCCAGGATCACCATACCGTTGATAACCTGTCGAATTTCGGAAGAACTTTCTTCGTTGTTCTCCACTAAATTTTTAAGTCGTTGACGAGCTCGGAATAACACCCGATCAAAATGGGCTGGTGTTAGCCCAAAATGGGTGCAAATCGTTTGCTTATCTTCATCGTGTAAATAATAACGGGTAAGAATTTCCCGATCTCGCGCTGTGGACATTTGTGCTAACAACGACTTAACCAACCGCGCGGCATCTTCCTTTTGCACCGATTGTAACAACCCCGATGAGGAATCCACAAAGGCATCACAAAATTCTGTGGTGTCGGTTTGCCGACGACTTTGCTGACGGCGATATGCAATAAGGGTATTGATGCCGGTTTGGCGAATAAAGGAGGCCAGTGCGTTGGCATTTCTCAAATCACCATTACGCAACTTGCGAAGTACGATAACAAAACTGTCTTGTGCGAGATCTTCAGCCAGACTCATCACTTCTGTCTGCCTGTAAAGAATGAACAGCAAGCCTTGATAATAAAAGTCCACCAGTTGCTTTTCTGCTTGTCTGTCGCCTTGAACAATGCGTTCAATAAGTTCCGCTGCCGGCGTCACGCGCATTCCTAAATTTAATTAACTAATGGGTAAAAAAGAATTGCTCCAACCTTATCGGGTAACGCGTGCTAAATCAACGCTTATATGCCGTTCACAGGGTTTAGCATGCCCTTATGAAGCTCACAAAAAAGTACGATTTTTTTTCATCTTAGTGAGAGAGTCAGAAATTTCGTGTCACTCATTTGTATACAACACTACAAATATAAGAATGATTGAGTCCAGAGGGTACTATGCAGGAAAACGTAATTGCAGTAGTTTTACATGGTATATACGACCATGAGCCTCAACTAGCCGCCAGTGTCAGAGCACAGGTAGAGCAACAGTTTCAAACTGAGGAAACGCCCCGTAATATCCATTATTTGGCAATTCACTGGTTGTGGATGACAAAAATGCAACCCTTGGCAGCATCCATTGAATCCACACCATTAAAAAGCGAAATGGATTATAAGGCTCTCACTCGGTTTTTAAAAAATGTCAGCCCGCAAACCGTTTCTCACAATGAAGTGGCGATTACCCAATGCGAACTGCTTCATCGCCTTGTGGAGCAAAAAATTCAAACAGAAATGGCCACTAATCCCACCCTGTGTGAAGACACCATGGTCATTCTATTTGCCGATGCCGAAGGTGAGCACGTCAACCTGAATTTCGCCTGGAAAGCACCGGCATCACAGGAAAAAAAAACAACACCAATTTGCAAATCCACACCCATAAGAATGGAATTGCAGTGTGCCAATGATAATGTAAACCCCGATCTCTTATGCCGATAAGACACCGGAGACATTGACGTGTTAGGAATTGCTAAGCAGACGGTCTTAGCCCCCAAGGATGGGATACTTCATGACAAAAAAGCCCCGCAATACATTGGTAAGATCAATCTATCCTTAGCAGCATCACACGAATAAGCATACATTGTTTAAATGAGGGGGAGCTGGCCATAAGCCGGGTTCTGTCGTGGGCAATCATTCCTCTAGGCCTGCAATCACTCACAGGCTCAAGCAACCTACCCGCCTTCCGTGCGGGCCGCACGTATCGAAGGCCTATTTGGTCTTGCTCCGGGTGGAGTTTACCTTGCCACACACTGTTACCAGCTGCGCGGTGCGCTCTTACCGCACCCTTTCACCCTTACCGGCGCTTGCGCGCTTAGGCGGTCTACTCTCTGCTGCACTTGTCGTCGGCTCACGCCGCCCAGACGTTATCTGGCACCCTGCCCTGTGGAGCCCGGACTTTCCTCTCCTTTCTTGCGAAAGCAGCGATTGCCAGGCCAGCTCCGGCGGGCATTCTACCTGAGATTAGCCGCAGAAGCGACTATTAGTGCTCAGCCAATATGGCAGTGTACCCT